>NZ_JABXHF010000006.1:0-76043 GCF_013393565.1 Virgibacillus sp. | reverse complement strand
CCGGTACTTATACACTCGGTGACCAAACCCCATGATTCTTTTTCCAGCTTCGATTTTCTCTCGTAACCACCGTTCCGTGTTTTCCTTTGAGCCAATCTCTTGTAAATTCATAGAAATTTGTGATAAAGCCCCACCGTGCAACGGTCCTTTCAATGCAGAAATAGCCGCAGATACCGATGAGACAATGTCTGCCCGGGTTGATGTAATTACTCTAGCTGCAAAAGTCGAAGGATTCATTCCATGCTCCAATGTTGAAATCAGATAAGCCTCTAGTGCTTGAACTTGTTCTAATTCGGGCTGAGTTCCCTTTATCATGTATAGATAATTAGCAGTGTGACCTAAATGATTACTTGGTTCGACAGGTTTTCTTTTACAAACACGATTATATCTGTACGCTATTATTGAAGGTATTTTAGTACATATTGATAACGACTGTTCTACCGTTGGAGGAAAACTGAATTCCCCTAAGGTTGAAATTGCCGTTCGAAGTACACTAAGCATATCAACATCTGTAGGAATAGTATTGATGATTTCTTTTACAGGTTCAGGCAACGAACGATAAAATGCCATTTTATTTTTAAAACTAAATAATTCTTCTACAGAGGGAAGATGTCCGATCAATAAAAGGTGGACAACCTCTTCAAATACATGGTTTTTTGCTAACTTTCCTACCTCGTGTCCTCTGTACTCAAGCAAACCTTCGTCACCATCTATAAAACATAATTTTGTCTTTGCTACAGCAACATCTGCGAGATCAGTAGACATGATCATACTATTTTCTCTCTCTTTGGAGTCACTCTACCATATGAGGCATTATAAACCTCTTTTCCAAGCAACTCTCTCCCAAGTACAGACTTCATAACCTCCGTTGAACCATCAGCAATTAAAAACGCTCTCACGTCACGAAGCCGTTGTTCAAGACCATAGTCTTTAATATATCCCCGAGCACCGTGTATCTGTAAAGCATCATCTATTACCTTGTAAGCTGATGTTGTTCCAAACCATTTTGCCATGTATGCCTCTTTTGCATTTGGTTTACCCTTATCCAAATAGACTAAGGACTTATATGCAAGTAATCGTGCTGCTTCAAGTGTTGTTTCTCCTTCAGAAATTTTATGCATTACCGAGTGAAATCGTCCAATTGGTCCACCAAATGCTTGTCGACTCTTAGCAAAATCTATAGCCTGCTCTAGTGCCATTTGAGCACTACCAATGGAAATTAACGCAACTAAATTTCTCACAAAATTAAAATGTTGATTAACAATTGCAAACCCCTGTCCTTCTTCACCCAGTAAGTTTTCAGTAGGTACGACTACGTCATCTAGTTCAAAACCGCCATAAGAGAACCCTTTTAACCCTAGTGCCTCGTATTCATACTTTTTAATCTTTGGATCGTTCATTTCTACAATAAAGGCCGATAACCCTTTGGCACCTAATTCCTGGTCTGTTTTTGCAAATACCACAAATACCTTTGCTTCCCTTATTCTATTGACCCACTCTTTTTCTCCTGAAATAATGTAACTGGATCCAACTCTTTTAGCTGTGGTTTGAAACGCACCTACATCTGAACCACCAGTAGGTTCAGTCAAACCTGCTCCGATTAGAATCTCACCCCTCATGAGTGGGGGAAGATATTTTTCTTTTTGTTCTTTGGTTCCATAGTTCGCAATTAATCTGCCATGACCTGCTCCGAAAAGCTCTCTTGTATTTAATCCAAAGCGTCCACACACTTCGTAAATATGTCCCATAGTTAAATCAGATACCCCGTGTCCACCATCTTCTTTCGGTACATCTAATCCTATTAGGTTTTCCTGTCCAGCAAGCTCGCGAATATGCCATGGCAAACGTTCAGATTCACTTTTCATTGCGTTTTCCAGATCATTTTTTACAAGGAATTGTTGAATTCTTGTAATCCAATCATTTTGTTCTGTGTTTGGTTCGAAATCCATTTTGCTTCCTCCTAAGTGTATAATATCGTTATTTTTCTGTTAATTGTTCTGGAGTCGAATTTAGCAACAATTGAAGCCTATCCATGCTTTGCATAAAATCTGCTATTTCCTGCAACAACAATACTCGCTTTGTTAATCCCAATAATCTGCTGCCGCTTTTTTGCCTAATAATCCAGGGAACTATTTGGTGATTCCAATATTTAGTTGCCCAATTAGCCTTTTCAAATGAATTCACAATTCAATTGTTTCACTAAGTTTCTTATATTCTCTTGAATCACTGTCAACTTACCTTTCATTTCTTGCCAATCATTAAGGATTGATATTTGTATTAATTCGTTGTTTCCGCTTGAATCAGAATCCATTGGTGTGTCACTTAACTGCATCTCTAAATTTTCTATGGCCAATTTCCACAAAAAAAGTTTGGTCACTGGTAAATAAATCACTTTCTTCCTCAGACAATCTCGCCCTCAAACGACGAACATCTCTCAGATTGACTCCCCCCCTTTTTCTTTGATATAGACACAGCGATAAAAATCTTTAGGAAGAAGAAAATATCTCCTATTTACTATTCATCATAATACCTTTAGACTTATAATAAAAATGATTAAATAAGATTGAATCGATCATTTTAAATGATAAGGGGAGTCTAGGATGGACATAAAGGAATTAGTTATCTTTAAAACTTTAGCTCATGAAGGAAATATCACAAAGGCCGCTGAACAATTAAATTATGTTCAATCTAATGTCACAGGGAGAGTAAAAAAATTAGAATCAGAACTGCAAACCGTACTGTTTTACAGACATCCGCGGGGTGTCTCGTTAACCTCAAAAGGAAAACTGCTTTTAGCGTATACAGACAAAATTTTAAACTTAATGGAAGAAACCAAAAAAGCTATTCAAGATTCTGAAACCCCTCATGGCCCACTATCTATAGGTGCAAATGAGACAACGGCATCTGTTAGATTACCTGCTGTTTTGGTTTCTTACAATGAGAACTACCCTGAAGTAGAATTGTCCCTAAACATTGGTGAAACAGAAGATCTTATCAGTGATGTTCTTGATTACAAACTAGATGGAGCGTTTGTGGTAGGACCCGTTAAACATCCTGACATTATTCAGACACCAATACTGAAGGAAGAACTCGTTGTTATAACAGACAATCTGCAAGCCCCATTCACTTTTTTAACGGATTTAAAAAAACGGACATTGCTAACACGCCCCCATTGCATTCACAGAAAACGTCTAGAACAATGGCTTCATGATGAGGGCATTTTCCCCTTAAAAATTATGGAGTTCGGAACATTAGAAGCAATCATCGGATGCGTAAAAGCCGGATTAGGGGTTTCTATAACTACAAAATCACTTGTCAGCCACCATAAAATGGATGACAAGCTCTGTTACCACGAGATCCCCGAGAAATACTCCACCGTAAAAACAGTGTTTATACGAAGAAAAGATGCCTTTATCACAAGTGCCTATAGCAGATTTATAGAAATGATAATCCAAAGTTTCTGAGGGCAATACTCAAAAAAATTTTTCATTTAAACGACCACCTACTAAAGCAGGTGGAGTTAGACCACGCATTTGTAAGTTAAATCCTCTATCGTTGAGATTCGTTCCCACATATCTCACCGCAAAGGAAATAATCATGGCTGCATAGTTCAATTCTTCTGGCGCAACTCGTTGTGATTTCTTCGTTACTCTGCGATCCATCTTATCCAAATCTATTGCAGAAAAAATGGCTTCATATTTTGGATAGGCTCCATATCGTATAATTCTTGGATGCCAAATAGCTTCATTTGTCGTATCATGGGCATAAGCAGCACTCCTGCTGTCTTTTTATTGTTTTGTAATTATTACCATTTATAAGATTTGGGGAGGTGCTTCCTTTTTTATCTTTTTAACCCCTTGTCTCACAAGGGGTGATTATTATGAAATTCATTTACTTATATTGTAATATAATATCCACAAATTAGATAAGCATACACTAAAGAAATAAGAAACAGAATCGAACCTAAAGCCCTCAGAGCATCCTTGTTTTTTTTATTTGTGTATCCATAAAGCAGGAAGTACCAACTAAGAAGCAATATGATGGAAATTCCAAGTACTGGAAGCAATGTTGATAAAAATAAACTAAAAACGATACATATCCCCGATAGGAATAAACTGATAAATGCCCAATCTTTTGTTGGACCAATTAACTGTATCTTATTTGGATTCATACTTAGCATACGCCATATGTAGTCACAAAGCCACAACACACTAAATATAAAAGGAATAAATAAAGTATATAAGTCAATCCCTCCTACAAATCCCGCACCAAATATTGTGAAAAAGGATAAGACAGAGAGGAGAATAAGTGCTATGAAATAAGCCATATGAATAAGTGCTACTTTCACAATAATCACCTGCCCATTTAGAATTATAAATAGTCAAACCACACAAAAAGGTAACCCCTTCTACACTGCCCAAATTATTATACTAATAGTTTGTCAAAAAACAACTTTCCTTTTATTGCACCAGCACCGATATGTGGAATAGATACGAATGGATCTATAAACGCAACACCTGGCATTCCATATTTTTTAATATCTTTCTCTTGATTTTTTTGACCGCTTATGAATAAAGCCTTCTTTCTTTAATTTACGTTTTTGAGTTTAACGAGAACATTATAAGGTATTATAATAAACATGATTGAAACCTAACTTCCACCACCTATACTAAATATTGCTGATAAGATTGGAGTAAGACCGAATAAACTGCCTGCTGCGGTTGCACCGGGAGATTCTACAGATGGAATAAATGATAACGCAAATATACCCAAATACTGTAAAAACACATTTGCTTACTTCATTGTGTTTGAGTTAAAGAATCTACTAAGTTGATCCTCTCAACTTTCTCTACTACATACTCTAATACCTCTTTAAATCTACCTTTCAAGCCAGTAACAGTGGAATCCTCTAAACTACCACATAAAACATATAAGTATTGATTGGTCAACACAAATTATTTAGTAATAGATACTGTCTATCTCTATTACATTCAACGGAATCATTGAGGGATTTAGACATAGAGATACTGCAAAAAATAAGAATGCGAGTAAAAGTCTGTAAATATCTTTACACAATTATAATTGTGACATTAAGTAGTTCTCATTACTTTCTATAAACAAAAGTCCTTAAACACGCTTATAAAACTTTTTCCTACCTTTTGATTCACGTTTTTTGTAAGACTTTATTATTTGGTGATAATAAAGTTTTGCAACTCATAATTATTAAGCCCAATACAAAAAGGGTTCTTTCAAATCTCCCTTGCTTTTTCACGTTTTTTTCTTAATTTTGGGCTATTTTGTCAGTTTCTATTGTTTAGCTACAATTTCTGTGACGTTAAAAAATCTTCCCTCAAACCTTCCCTCCCATTCCACTATTCGAGTTAAATAAAATTTTCCTAAATAACAGATGAAAAAATATTAGAGAAAATACAGAAAAGACAAAAATATTAAATGAGTATTGATTTGTGGTTAAGAATAAGAATGATGAAAAGATTCTCTCATCCTCCCCTTGACTCTATTTTCGTCATAAAAAATCCCGGGTTTCTATGGAAAAACCCGAGAAAATTATTGATTAGGCGGAAATGTTTAATTTGGTTCAGTGATATATTTTAATTAAACACTTCTCTTTGTAACACCGCCACACACTCCACGTGATTCGTCTGTGGAAACATGTCAACTGGTTGCACTTCTTTCGTTTCATAGCCGCCTGCATCTAATATGTTTAAATCCCGAGCTAATGTAGATGGATTACAGGAAACGTACACAATCCGTTTTGGTTCCATCTCGATCATTGCTTCAAGAAACGCTTCGTCACAGCCTTTGCGTGGCGGATCAACGATAATAACATCGGGGCGCAATCCTTGTGCTTTCCACCATGGCATTACTTTTTCCGCTTCACCTACAACGAATTCGACATTGGTAATTCCGTTCAATTTCGCATTTCTCTTAGCATCACTAATTGCTTCTGGAACAACTTCTATTCCATACACTTTTTTTGCTTGCTGTGCTAAAAATAAAGAAATCGTACCAATACCACAATACGCATCAATCACCACATCGGATGAACTCAGATTGGCATATTCCAACGCTTTTTCGTAGAGGACTTTTGTTTGTGGCGGATTAACTTGGTAAAATGATTTGGCGGAAATAGCGAATCGAATGTCACCGATCGTATCATAAATATAAGCGTCACCCCAAATAATATTTGACTTCTTACCAAGGATCACATTCGTTTTTTCCTTGTTCACATTATGAATAATGGATTTGACGTGAGGATACGTTTCTGTCAATGCTTGAATAAGTGCCTCTTGATGCGGTAGTTTTTCCGTCCTCGTTACCAGGACAATCATTGTATCCTTCGTCTCTCTTCCTGTACGAACCATAATATGACGTAATACTCCGCGATGTGTCGATTCATCATAAGCAGTAATTCCTAACTGCGAGGCTATTCTGCGCACTGCTTCTACCATGCAATCATTCACTTCATCCTGTATGACGCAAGTATCCATATCATCAATAATACGATGACTGCGTTTTTGATAAAAGCCGGTAATTAATGCGCCTTCTTTTTCCCCTATTGGAATTTGTACTTTATTGCGATAACGCCATGGATCGGTCATACCTAATGTAGGATGAACAGGAACATGATCCATATGCGCTATTTTCCGCATTACATTTTTCACTTGGTTTCGCTTCATCTCTAATTGTAATGAATAGCTCATATGCTGTAATTGACAGCCACCACATTTATAATAGACGTTACAAGGCGCTTCGACTCGCTCCGTGCTTGCTTTCTTTACTTCTAAAAGTTTCCCAAAGCCAAAATTTTTATTCGCTTTAACAACTTTCACGAGCGCTTTTTCACCTGGCAATCCATACGGTACAAATAAAGGATAGCCATTCACTTTAGCTACGCCGTTTCCTTCGTGTGTCAAATCTTCAAATGTGAGCGTCAACGTTTCATTCTTTTTTACGGGTACTGCTTTTTTTGCCATGTTTCTCTTCCTTTATACACTAGTTTGTGTTCCTATCTTATCATAGAAGTGAACCAATAACACAATTTATTCGTCTTCTGGGTACTTCTCAACGAGCAACAAACTTAGTGTTGCAATAGGTCCTATGAATAAAGACAGAACAAACCAATTGAACCCTGTACGATTCTTTCCTTGAGCTAATCCAGCATTAATTAGTGCTAATGTTCCCCAACCAACATAAAATTCTCTCTCCACATAAACTCCCCCCTACTACATTATTATTCTAGTATTCACTATATTAGCATTCCTTCTATTCTTTTTAAATGGATAAAATAGTGAAATCGCTGAAGTTCACTAGAAATTCGCCGGAGTTTTCACGAAAGTCGCTGAAGTTTACATTTTTTACGCCGAAGTTCACAACTTTTTCGCTGATGTTCACAATTTCCCCGGCAGAAATTCACACACGTGTGGCTGAAAGTTATTGGTGTAAATATTAACTACAACTTGCAATTTTCCATTCGCATTATCTTTATATCCGACTAAAACATATGGAGCGCTCCATTTTCCAGTAATCTCAGCACTCATTCACGCAACGTAAAAACAGGCTGGGTCGCTTCAAAAGCCTTTGTTTCTTCTTACACTATACACGCAAAAAATCTTATGCTTTCTTACACATAAAAAAACTGCTTCCATGAGGCACACTATATAAGTTAGACATTTCATCTAAGTTCTGTAGTGTAACTCAAAAAAGCAGTCGTTAATTTTTTTCTATAAATTCCGCTGGAACGAAGAATTCAATATGTTGTTGCAGGTTGGCAAATTCTCCCGGAAGCAATCCGCCATATTCCCCGTCAATATTTAATTGCATTTTTTCATCCGTTGTCACCTTGATATGTTTCGCCTTCACATAAATAACATGACTATCCTCTAAATGTGCTCCGCGCAATGCTAAAGTGGCAATGCGAATAAACTCGGCCAAATTCGTTTTTCTTAATATGATTAAGTCAAAATAACCGTCCTGCATATCAGCATCTGGTGCTAGTTTTTCAAAACCACCAACGGAATTTGTATTGGAAATAAGAAAAAGCATAATGTCTTCATCAATGACATTGCCATCATATTCAATTTTTGCTCTGGAAGGCTTCAGGGAAGGCAACATCTCAATCCCTTTCATATAATAAGCTAACTGCCCAAGCATCGTCTTTAGCTTGCTTGGCACTTCATAAGTCAGTTCAGTCAGTTTACCTCCACCAGCAATGTTCATAAAATAATGATCGTTTACTTTGCCGATATCTAAATACATCGATTGTCCAGCCACAATTACATCAACAGCTTTTTGGATATCCCGTGGAATATGTAACGCTCTAGCAAAATCATTCGTCGTCCCTACTGGTATAATTCCAAGTTTGGGACGATTCTCTCGCTCTGCTAAACCATTGATGACTTCATTGATCGTTCCATCTCCACCAGCAGCAATCACAAGGTCATGCCCTCGATCAACAGCTAATTGCGCAGCTTGAATGGCATCTCCTTCACAAGTCGTTGCGTGAGCAGATGCTTCATAACCGGCTACTTCTAGCTTTTCTAATACTGCAGGTAGCTCCTTTTTAAAGGCTTCTCTACCGGACGTAGGATTATAGATAATACGTGCTTTATTCATTGCTTTCCCTCCGCTTGGCACCAGTATACAGGACCTTCGTAACATTTATTAATGCCATTTCATTTTAAAAGACGCTTACAATAGCTTCGCTTATCGGTAAATCTTTATGGCTTAAGCCTTCGCTTTGTAATACGATAAACTCTAAAACTTTCATACTTCCCTATCGTGCATTCAAATTTCATTCATGACAAAAGCATGTGATTAGAAAAATTTAAAAATAGGAGCTCCACTATATGGCTTGTACAAAGATGGCTAATTACCACTTGCTTATGGTGAAGTTTTCCTACTTTCGTATCAGGCAAAGGCATCGTTTAAAAACCTAGAACCGTTATCCCCACTTATCTCTCTCCAACTTTAGGATTGGTAATATGATTTATTCTAATATATGATCAAACGCAGCTCATTAATAAGTCCAATCTTTATCATAGCCGTTTTCCAACATTTTGAGAAGAGCTGTTTAGGAAACTTTTTATGAACAATTATATGACAAACCTATCTTCACCAAAACTAGTTAAATAGCTCTTTTCTCAAATTAATTATTCTTTATAAAGAGGAATCTTCCATCCCGTGAGTAGGTTCTTTCGCCGCGGCTTGTGACCCTTCTCTCAACAAAGCCTGTTATCCTCTTCAACTTACAGGATATATTCTTAGAACGGAAGCCTTACAGCACTTTATGTACGTTAGAAGAAGGATTTTCTTTCTCTGTTATCTGCCCTTCCATGTATAAGCAAGCGCCTCCGTGGGCGTCTTACAGCACGATTTTCCATATATAAGTCTGGGCTATTCATTAATGTCTGAATAGCCCAGGTGCTAGCTTATCGTTTGTTGATTTCTTCTAATAAAATTTTATTAACCATTGGCGGGTTGGCTTGTCCTTTCGTAGCTTTCATCACTTGACCAACTAAGAAGCCAACCGCTTTATTTTTTCCATTTTTGTAATCAATAATGGACTGTTCATTTTCATCAAGCACTTTAGAAATAATCTCTTTCAACTGACCTTCATCAGAAATTTGCACGAGACCTTTCTCTTTGACAATCTTCTCTGGATCGCCGCCATGTTCAACTAGCTCTGCGAATACCTTCTTCGCGATCTTTGAAGAAATTGTACCATCAGCAATGAGCTGAATCATTTTGGCAAGTGCTTCTGGCGTAATCGCTAATTCATCTAGCTCTTTTAGGTGTTTATTCATATAAGCAGAAATCTCACCCATCAACCAGTTAGAAACTTGCTTCATATCTGCACCGTGAGCGATTGCTTCTTCAAAAAAATCAGCCATCTGTTTGGAATTGGTCATTACCGTAGCATCGTACTCTGGCAAGTCCAATTCTTCCATATAACGATTTTTACGCGCATCTGGGAGTTCAGGAATTTCCTTGCGAATGCGTTCCTTCCAAGCATCATCAATATAAAGCGGAACAAGATCCGGTTCTGGGAAATAACGATAATCATCCGAGCCTTCTTTCACACGCATAAGAATCGTTTCCTTCGTTTTTTCATCATAACGGCGTGTTTCTTGCAGAATTTCCCCTCCTGAAAGTAACTCTTTTTCCTGACGTTTTTCTTCAAATTCTAACCCTTTTTGTACGAAACTGAAAGAGTTTAAATTCTTTAGTTCCGTTTTTGTACCAAATTCTTCTTGTCCGATTGGTCGCAAAGAGATATTCGCATCGCAACGTAAAGAACCTTCCTGCATTTTCACATCAGATACACCAGTATATTGAATAATATTTTTTAGTTTTTCTAAATAAGCATAAGCTTCTTCTGGGGAGCGCATATCTGGTTCAGAAACAATTTCAATTAAAGGCGTTCCTTGACGATTAAAATCGACTAGAGAGTAACCATCTTCTCCATGGGTTAGCTTCCCAGCATCTTCTTCTAAGTGAAGACGAGTAATACCAATCCGCTTTTTCTTTCCATGTACTTCAATTTCAATCCAACCATTCTCACCAATGGGTTGATCAAATTGGGAAATTTGATACGCTTTTGGATTATCTGGATAGAAATAATTTTTTCGGTCAAATTTCGTATTTGTCGCAATGTCACAATTTAAAGCCATCGCTGCTTTCATCGCAAAGTTAACTGCTTCTTCATTTAGTACAGGTAATACACCTGGATAACCTAGGTCAATTGGGTTAACATTTGTATTCGGTGCTGTACCAAAAGCATTCACACTAGGACTGAAAATTTTTGACTGTGTCTTTAACTCAACATGTACCTCTAAGCCAATAATTGTTTCAAAGTTCATTATTTGGCACCTCCAAGCTGAGGGCTTTGTTTATGATGATCGGTCGCTTGTTCATACGCATGTGCTGTACGATAAACCGTTGCTTCGTCAAAGTGTTTTCCGATAATTTGCAAGCCAATTGGTAAACCTTCTTTTGCGAAACCACACGGAATAGAAATACCAGGGACGCCAGCTAAATTAACGGGAATCGTTAAAATATCATTTGCATACATCGTTAATGGATCGTCTACCTTTTCTCCAACTTTAAACGCTGGTGTAGGTGTTGTTGGACCAATAACAACATCGTAATCTTGGAAAATTTGCTCAAAATCTTGTTTGATTAAGGTACGTACTTTTTGCGCTTTTTTATAATACGCATCATAATACCCAGAGCTAAGAGCAAACGTACCAAGCATGATTCTGCGTTTTACTTCCTCACCAAAACCTTCGCTGCGTGATTTTTTGAACATATCAATCATATTATCTGCATTCTCCGAGCGAACGCCGTAACGAACCCCATCAAAGCGAGCAAGGTTAGCCGACGCCTCCGATGAAGATAACAAGTAATAAGTCGCAACAGCATATTTGGAATGTGGTAGGGAAACTTCTTCCCACGTAGCGCCTAAAGATTCATATACCTTTAATGCTTCCATGACCGACGCTTTTACCTCTGGAGCTACACCTTCACTTAAATATTCTTTCGGTACCGCAATTTTTAGTCCCTTTACATCATTTGTTAATGCTTCCGTATACGCAGGAACTTCTATATTTGCACTCGTTGAATCCATTGCATCGTGACCTGCAATTACTTCTAACACGCGAGCATTATCTTCTACTGTTCGTGTTAATGGTCCAATTTGGTCTAAAGAGGACGCAAAAGCGACTAAACCAAATCGGGATACTCTACCGTATGTTGGCTTTAATCCTACTACACCACAAAATGCAGCTGGTTGACGAATCGATCCACCTGTATCTGAGCCTAATGCGAATAACACTTCACCGGCAGCCACAGCCGCTGCGGAACCACCACTAGAGCCCCCAGGAACATAATCCGTATTCCAAGGATTACGTGTTGGTTCATAGCTTGAATTTTCATTTGATGAACCCATCGCAAATTCATCCATGTTTAATTTACCAATCGTAACTGCTTTTTGTTCGCTCAATTTTTGAACGACTGTTGCATTATATAAAGGATCATGGAAGTTATCCAAAAACTGACTCGCGCATGTCGTACGCAGCGATTTTGTTACGATATTATCCTTAATACCACTCGGCATTCCAAATAATGCAGCTGTTTTATCCGCTTGTTTGTCCAGTTCTTTTGCTTGGGCTTTCGCATTTTCTTCATTTAACGTTAAAAATGCATGAACCTCATCATCCACTTCATGAATGCGTTCATACGAAGCATTTACTAACTCTTCTACCGTAATTTCACCATTATGTACCTTTTCTTCTAACTGCTTGATCGTGTAATCAAATAGCGCCATGTTGTTCCCTCCTTACTCCAATATGGATGGTACACGGAAATGACCATCTTTGTGATCTGGAGCATTTTTCAGTGCTTCTTCTTGTGTAATCCATTGCTTTGGCTCATCTTTACGCATCACATTTTTTATATCAAGTACATGTGTCGTCGGTTCTACATTCGTTGTGTCCAGTTCATTGAGCTGTTCTGCGTAAGTAATGATAGAGCTTAAATGCTCCGTAAACATGGCAGCTTCTTCTTCTGTTACATGTAAACGCGCTAAATGGGCAACATGCTTCACTTGATCTTTTGATATTTTTTCCATTTATTTCCCTCCAAACTACATATATAGCTTGCACACTTCAAAGGTATGCATGATTTAAATTTACCATCGTACTTTCTTTCCAAGACGGCTTTTACCAACAACCGCTTTACAACTATAAAGTGACTTCGAGCATGGGAGATGTTGCTGGATCAGTCAAAACAAGAGCTAACAGCAACTAAATCCGGTTTTGTCCTATTAGAAAGCTTCGTTTTTTCTCCAAAGGACTTGGCGACAAGCCAAGTTTTTCTAAAAGCTCCTAATTTACGAATGAAAGAAAATCCTCCCTGTAGAAACGTGTAAAGCGAAAGGGCAACCATATATAGGATAATACAACGGCTACGTTTTTATTAAATATAAATGTTGCTTTTTGCTTAGCTAAAATTCACAATCTTCGTACGCAAATGAAACGTTCGTAACACTATTGATAATAGCAGAATACCCTATGACTAAGCAACTAAAGTAGAGTAGTACAGTTAGAATGAGTGCAATGGATACATATAGACCTGTAAGAAAAAGGTTCATAGCAAACTTTTTGGAGAATACAAGCTCGTTTTCCGATTTTTCATCTCCAACTCAAATAACAAGGTAAGCCATATGCCATGCATTGTTTCATCCATATGACTTACCTTATTTATTTTTTTGCATGAACGTGATTACGCTTTCAATTGCTTCACCGTTTCATCATAATCAGCAATAAGATCCTCATTTGGCTTTTGTAATAAACTAACTACAATCGTCGTAACTAAATTGAATAGAAACCCGGGAACAATTTCATACAGATCAAAAATCCCTCCAGATAAAAATTCTCCCCAAATAATGACCGTTGCAGCACCAACTACTATACCAGCAAGCGCACCATTACGTGTAATTCGACTCCAAAATAATGATAATAGAATAATAGGACCAAAAGCTGCACCAAACCCAGCCCACGCATAGCTAACTAATTCCAACACAGAGCTTTCAGGATTCAGGGCAATCATAAGTGCAATGAATGCAATAACTACCGTAGCAAGTCTACCAACCCATACGAGTTCCTTGTCTGTCGCTTGCTTGCGGAAAATAGCTTTATAAAAATCCTCCGCGACTGCCGAAGAAGACACAAGTAACTGGGAATCTATCGTACTCATAATAGCTGATAAAATAGCTGCTAATAAAATCCCAGCAACAACTGGATGAAATAGAATTTGCGAAAATGCAATGAAAATTTTCTCCGAATCGGCTAGCATTTGTATTCCATTTTCATTTACAACTTGAATACCAAATTCAGATAATATCGGCACTTCTTGGGTGCTTATAAATGCAAGTCCAACAAACCCTGTAAAAATAGCGCCATATAACCCGAGTACCATCCATGCAGTTCCAATAAATCTCGCTTTTGGGACATCTTTATGCGAGCGTAAAGCCATAAACCGAACTAATATATGTGGCTGACCAAAATACCCTAGACCCCATGCAACGGAAGAAATAATCGCCATTATCCCAACACCTTCCACCATATTTAAGTGAGAAGGATGAATCTCACCGACCGCTTGCACAGCCGCATTCCATCCTCCCATTTGTGTTAGCGCGACAATGGGAACTACTAGCAATGCAAGAAACATGAGTAACCCTTGCACAAAATCAGTCCAAGCTACAGCTAAGAAACCTCCTAATAATGTATAAGAAATAACAATAATGCCACCAATCCATAGTGCTGTTTCATACGAAAGTCCAAACGACGCTTCAAAGAGTTTTGCACCACCAACCATCCCAGATGAAGTGTAAAACGTAAAAAATAATAGAATGACTAACGCAGCAATCACACGTAAAATATGTGATTGATCTTTAAAACGATTTGCTAAAAAATCTGGAATTGTAATGGAATTATTACTAACTTCCGTATAAACACGTAACCTTTTTGCGACAAATTGCCAATTTAAATATGCACCAGTAGCAAGGCCAATCCCCATCCACGCCTCTGACATACCAGAAGCATAAATAGCCCCAGGCAGACCGAGTAGCAGCCAACCACTCATATCGGAAGCACCTGCACTTAGAGCAGCAACCCCTGGGCCTAACCCTCTACCCCCTAACACATAATCCGATAAATTATTCGTGCGATAGTACATCATAATACCAATAAGTAACATTCCTGCTAAATAAACAATAAATGTGATAAGCGTCGCTGTAGTCAATGGTTATTTTCTACCCTCTGTAAATAAAGTAATAAAAGAAAAAATAAGTATTACAGGCATAGAGACAAATAACCAAAACCAAGTCGCCCCCTGAATCGTGTATTCCATTTCTGTCTCCCCCCTTTGTTACTTTTACCTTTACAATATGCAAAACAACTTCCCAATACATCCAATATTCTTTTATAAAAGAATATTGTAATAATATAGTACCATTTTTGACAAAACTGTAAACAAACGGACACCTTATTTCGAGAATTTTCGACGGGGGTGAGCGAATTTGCAATGCACAGGAGCGACTCTTTGCGAGGGTGAGCGAGTTTGCGATGAACGGAAGCGAGTTCGGGACGAGCATGAGCGATTTACGAGCAACAGGAGCGAATTCAGAACAAGCATGAGCGATTTGCGAGGAACGGGAGCGGATTTCTTGCGAAGATGAGCGATTTTGCGCGTCGGTGGGGCGATTTTTACGCATGAGAACGACTTCCGACCGAAAGCAAGAGCGACTCGCACAACAGCTAAACAAAAAAATCCCAGAACGGGTTCCACGCCACTCTGGGAAAGATTCTATCATAATAGGGTAAAAAAGTTAAAATAGATTGAAAAGAATATAAATCAATTAAAACTATTCAATTTGGGCAGACATGAATTTTTTAGGATGGTTACTCCTTCCAGCATCATCTGAAAATTGCTGTTCAGTAAATAAAAATCCGCCAATTAGTAATGCCCCACATAGTATGGACATTATTCCTTTTTTCAATATATCCCCCCTTATTTAAGTTACATGTTGACAAATTCCTCATAGCTTAAGCTTGCTAACTTATAATATTGAACAGATTCTTTATACTTTCCCCATTCCTCTAAATGGTTAGCGAGTAATTTAGCAAAAAATACTAAATCACTATGCTCACCTGCTTGTTTAAGGTACGGTATAAATTCATCTGTTAATAACACTTTAAACTTACTAAATTCTTCATTTATTAAGTGTGTATACACTTTAATATTATAGTCATATAATTTATATAAATCTGAATACGTGACTTTTGATAATAATTCTTTAGCTTCTCGTAAAATTTGCTCTACTTTCTCATATTGTTTAACATGATAATATTCTTCAATTAAACAAGTATAAGTTGATAAAAGATGATCAGTATCTACATCTTTGTCCTCAATAGCTAACAAATAATTTTTGATTGCTTCTTCCGAATTTCCAGTAGACGAGTACAGGTAACCTAAATTTTGATGTGCTAAACTAATCACATCTTGGTTATCACACAGTTCGCCTAAATGTTTTGCTAATTGAAAGTTTTTAATTGCTTTTTCATATTTCTTAAACCTTTGGTAAGAGATGCCAAATAAAATATGGCATTGACCACAGCGATCAAAATTATATTCGCGTTGAAATACTTCCATTGCTTCTTGTGTATAATCCAAACACTCCAACTGTTGCCATAGTTGACTATGAGTAACAGCTAATCCATATTTCAGGTCAGCTATTTCCACCTCATTTAAATTGGCAAGCGGGATTTTTTCTTGGGCCTGCTTAAACAATTTCATCGCTTTAGCATGCTTGTCTTGAAGCGAATAATAACCACCCTTAAACTTGTACCAATAATATTCATGTTTTGGATTAAAAGAATCTACTAATTCATGTAGCTCATTAATTTTTGCTAGCGCTTTATTAAAATCACGTAAAACACTATAATAACGAATCTGATGTATTTCAAACATAATAAAGTTTTCATTAATACTTTGATTCATAATCACTTGCAATTCTTCATAACGGTCGGTCATTTCTTGTTTATCACAGTGGTCAAAGAGCATTTCATACCATTGTTGACATTTCTCTTCGATGTGGGAATTCGTTTCTTCTGCAAATTCAATTCCTAATCGATTACAAAGTAATTGAATGATTTCTGGGCTTGCCTTCGTCTTTTTATTTTCAATCTTGGATAAATAAGACAATGAAACGATTCCTTCCGACAATTCTTCTTGCGTCATTTGTCGCTTCGTTCGTTGTAATTTGATGAAAGGACCAACGTCTACCAAATTCCCACCCACCATCTCCAATAAATTTTTAAACTTTGTATAGTTTCATTATAACATAAATTCAGATAATTCATATTGGGAAAATGGTTCGTTTTTGCGGGGGTTACTACTGTAAAATAGACTGAAATCTTTCTTCTTTTTCTTCATTTAGGAAAGTCTGTGTTCTTGTTGTATAAAGTTGTAAAAAACAACGTAATAGGAAGTAATACTTTATGCGTAGAAAAAATTATATTGTCCGTCCATTGTTTACCTTCAAATTAAATTTTTTTAGGAAATAAGACCTTAAAAAAATGCACGTCATCAAACAAAAACTTTATGCAGCAAGCGTTTCTCCTAGTGTAAATTGAGAAGTAATCCACTTTCTTCTTTTTCCAATTTCCTTCAAATTACGGTGGCGCCGGGATACACGTTGTCTTTCATCAATCGTTAGTTACGAATACCTTCAACACAGAGGCTTCATCTTCTTATCTGGCAAACTGTTAAAAACCTGCATGGGAGAAACCTCTTCCATGCAGGTTTACCTTGGGTAATTTCATAAGAACCGTAATCGCTCGGATGGGGGACTAATCGTACACGACGAACTTTCTGTAATTCCCATTAAAGTGCTAACATTTATAATGAAAGCCACTTTAAGGTAAAGAAGAAGCAACAAAATCATCTTGTCTCACACAGGAGACGCCATTCTCCTATTAAGGAACACGAGATTTTTCATACAAAGCGGACTCTTCCTGTTTGTGAATATCCTTCAAAAGCTACCGCACGAGAAGGTCTATCATACAAAATGGCATGACTAAGCGCCATCTATTATACAGGAGTGCTTTTTCCGAACAATTATAAAATATTTACTGTTGGCTTTTTTGAACCAGGATTTCGATAAATGATACTTTCTAGTTTATCACTGGATGTTATTTTGACTTCTAAACCGTAATGGTCTGAAAACATTTCTTGGACTAATCCGTAAGCATATTGGGTAAAGCCAACTACTTCGCCTTTCCCATAAAACTCAATTGGGATCTCAAGCGTCATCTTTTGCAGTTCATCATTTACGTAGAATCCTTCACCGACAACACCGACATAATTCGGAAAATAACTAGCGATTTCCTTACCGAAATTCGTCACTAGTTCATGATCTTCAAAATAATCTTTTTTTCCTTCTTCTGACGGGAATAATACATACTTCTCTTTAATGGAGTCCCACTCCCCAACAGAAGAGCTGTCTGCTGGTATATTCGTTTTAGCGACAAAATTACCTGGAACAGGGGAAGATTGATCCTCTTCGCGATAAATTGCCATCATAATCGGAACATTTTCTAATCCTTCGATTTTACGTATATCTTCAAGAAGCTTATTAGCAATCTTATTTGCTTGTTTCATCATTTCTGATTTGCTAATATCCTCTTCGTACGTTGGACCACCCGTTTCCGTTTGAAATTGGTAGGTAGATTTCATCGCAATCCCGATCGAAACACCTGCTAGTGATACTGTATTATCGTCCTTTTTGACTAAATAATTTTGCTCTAGAATATGAGAAAGGTAGCGAGGATTCTCCCTATGATACTTCTCCGACCCTCCTTCTTTCTTCTTTGGATTCAATGCATCAATCCACTCTATAACTGTTTCTTCATCAATGTATTGCCCTTCTTGGAATAAATACTTTTTGGGATCAAACACCGATTTAGAATGTCGCCGTAAGCCCTCCTCCACTTCGTCTATATCAAGACGATTAGCAACTTGACTTACAATCACACCTCTGGCTTTACCTGGCTTAAACGGAATAATCATTTTATAGTTATCATCTGAAAGCTGATAGCTAGGAACAATCGCCTGCTCTTCATTTGAATTTGATTCTTTTTCCTGTAAAACTTCCTCTTCGTTCATATTGGGGGCGCAGCTCGTGAGCAGCAATAGTGCACCTATGAACCAAATCATTGTCTTTTTCACGATCCCACTCCCTCGTTTTTCATGACCTGCTCAAATTGAGATTCATCCCAAACTTCAACCCCAAGTTTTTCTGCTTTTGCTAACTTGGAACCTGCATCTACACCAGCAATGACTAAATCTGTCTTTTTACTGACGCTCCCAGTTACATTCCCACCTAAGTCTTCAATGAATTGTTTTGCTTCGGTGCGTGTATATATTTCCATTTTTCCTGTTAACACAACCGTTTTCCCGCTAAATGCACTTGTTTGAGCTGTTTCTGTAGGTTTTACGCCTAAATAAGACATATTAACACCAAGGCTACGCAATTCTTCTAAAAGATCCATCACTTGTTGTTCTTGAAAATATTGTACGATAGAGTCAGCCATTTTTTCGCCAATTTCATTAATTGCTACTAAATCATCATACGTTGCTTGTTGCAGCTTTTCCATCGTTTCAAATTCCATCGCTAATGTTTTGGCAGCCTTTGCTCCAACAAAACGAATGCCAAGACCAAATAATAATTTTTCCAGTGAATTTACTTTTGAAGCTTCAATCGCTTCTAATAAATTGGTAACTGATTTTTCTCCCATCCGTTCCAGTTTTAAAAGTTCTGTTCTTTCCAGACGGTAAATATCAGCAATTGTTTTCACCAAATCAGCTTGGAATAGCTGAACGATTACCTTTTCTCCAAGGCCATCAATATTCATAGCATTCCTAGATACAAAATGGATAAGCCCTTCTTTTAGTTGCGCAGGGCAATTTGGGTTAATACAACGTAAAGCAACCTCTTCCTCTAAACGGACTAATTCACTGCCACATGCAGAACACTCCTCCGGCATATGAAATTCTTGCTCTTCCCCTGTTCGTTCTTCTACCACAGCTCGAACTACTTTAGGAATAATATCTCCCGCTTTTTTAACCACGACCGTGTCGCCAATGCGAATATCCTGTTCCCGTATTAAATCTTCATTATGAAGAGAAGCACGTTGAACAGTTGTGCCAGCAACTTTTACTGGATTTAAAATCGCTGTCGGTGTAACTACACCTGTCCTACCAACGCTTAATTCAATATCTGTCAGTTTCGTTACGGCTTCCTCAGCCGGAAACTTATAAGCAATTGCCCAACGTGGACTTTTTGCAGTATAACCTAATTTTTCTTGCTGGTTAATGTCATCTACTTTAATAACAATCCCATCAATTTCATAATCTAGGTGTGGTCGTTCTGTCGTCCAATATTGCACATACGCCATCACTTCTTCTACGGAGTCACATTTTCTCCATTCTGGGTTAACCTTTAAACCTAATTCTTTTAACCGTTCTAACCGTTCACTATGTTTCGTTACATTGCTATTATCCCATTCGCCAACCCCATACAAAAAAATGTCGAGGTTTCGTTTCGCGGCAATTTTCGGATCAAGCTGGCGTAAAGAACCAGCCGCTGCGTTCCGCGGATTGGCAAATGGTTCTTCCCCTTTTGCTTCTCGTTCTTTGTTTAAAGCTAAAAAGGATTTATGTGGCATAAACGCTTCTCCACGTATTTCCAATGTTTCATTTTCTCTAATTGTTAATGGAATGCTACGGATTGTTCGTAAATTACTTGTAATATCTTCACCTATCGTTCCGTCACCACGTGTTGCTCCACGAACAAACTTGCCATCTTCGTATGTTAAAGAAACTGCTAATCCATCAATTTTTAACTCACAAACGAAGCTTATTGGCTCTTCCATTCCTTGACTCGCCCTTTTAACAAAATCGCGAATATCTTGTTCATTAAAAGCATTTGCCAAGCTAAGCATAGGAATACGGTGCTCCACTTTATGAAATTCTTCCAGCGGCTCTCCACCAACACGCTGTGTAGGAGAATCTGGCTCTTGAAACTCTGGATACGCTTCTTCTAGCTCACGAAGCTCGCGCATTTTTTGGTCATAAACCGCATCTTCCACAGATGGCTTATCGAGCACATGATACTCATAATTATATTGATTTAAAAGCGTCGTAAGCTGTTTTATTTTCTCTTGTGCTTGTTGTTTGTCCATCCAAGCACCTCCCTTATTGTTTCGTAATTGGTGCAAATTTTGCTAGTACACGTTTAATGCCGACTGGTGCAGGGAAAGCAATATCAAGCTCCATTGCTTCACCTTCTCCACTTACTTTTACAACCGTACCAACGCCCCATTTTTTATGGTTCGCTTTATCGCCAGATGACCACATTTCATTTTCAGCACCGGATGTTTTCTGCATTTGCTGTGCTTTACGCTTCATCGGTTGCGCTCTATTCGGCTTCGGTTCTGTACTTCTTCTGCCAAACATGGCATCGTTAGCTACTTCGATACCTGCTATTAATTCTTCCGGTATTTCATTAATAAACCGGCTAATAGGATTCATATTCGTTCGTCCAAACAAGGTTCGCATACGCGCATGGGTGAGATAAAGTTCTTTTTCAGCACGCGTAATACCGACATAAGCTAATCGACGTTCTTCTTCCATTTCTTCGTCATCAAACATGGATCGGCTATGCGGGAAAACATTTTCTTCCATACCGATCAAAAATACAACTGGAAATTCTAATCCTTTTGCTGCATGTAATGTCATTAATGTAATTTTAGCTTCTGCTTCTATTTCCTCTTCATCTACTTGATCAATATCAGCAATTAACGCTAAATCTGTCAAAAAGGCAACAAGTGTTTTATCTTCACTAGCTGCTTCAAAATCTTGCGTAACCGTCATGAATTCTTCTAAGTTTTCCAAACGGCTTTGTGCTTCGATAGATCGCTCATTTTTTAACATCGTTTCATAGCCGGTTCGCGTTAATACAGCCTCTACCATATCTGTAGCTGTTAAAAACTCTTGTTGTTGCGACAACGATTGAATGAGACTTGAAAATGCAGCAAGTGCGTTAGCTGCTTTTTTAGATACGCCCGTAAAATCGACTTCCTTCACTGCATCATTAAAAGAGATATCGTGAAGAGCAGCATATTCGCGCAAACGTTCCACCGACGTTTTCCCAATTCCTCGTTTCGGCACATTGACAACACGCTCAAAGCTTAAATCATCATTAGGATTGGCAATTAAGCGCAAGTAAGCAATAATGTCCTTAATTTCTTTGCGCTCATAGAATTTCGTACCGCCTACCATTTGATACGCCATATTCGATTTCACCAAGGTATCCTCAATAGCACGAGATTGTGCATTCGTTCGATATAGTATCGCCACATCACTTGGGGAGTATTCCCCTTCTCGAGTTAATTGCTGAATTTTTTCCGTGACAAATAAAGCTTCCTCTTGCTCCGTTGCACCTTGAAAGTAATGAATTTGTTTGCCTTCCTCATTTTCCGTCCATAGCTTTTTTGGCTTCCTGCTTGTGTTATTATCAATCACATGGTTCGCAGCAGCTAAAATAGACTTTGTCGAGCGGTAATTTTGTTCCAACATAATGGTTCTTGAGGTCGGATAATCCTTTTCAAAGGTTAGGATATTCGCAATATCAGCACCTCGCCAGCGGTAAATGGACTGATCGGAATCACCGACAACACATAAGTTTTGATAACGACTCGCTAGCATTTTTACAAGTGCATATTGCGCGTGGTTCGTATCTTGATACTCATCAACATGAATATATTGAAAACGGCGTTGGTAGTATTCCAACACTTCTGGTACACGTTTAAATAAATGAATGGTTTGCATAATCAAATCATCAAAATCAAGCGATTGGTTTTTTACAATCATCTTTTGATACGCTTCATATACTTGTCCTACTTGCCGTTCAAAAAAGTTACCTACGCGTTTATTATATTCTTCTGGTGTAATGAGTTCGTTTTTGGCAGCACTAATTTGACCAAGCATCGCCCTTGGTTCCGTTTTTTTCGGATCTATATTCAAATTTTTAAGCACTTGCTTGACGACCGATAGCTGATCACTGCTATCTAAAATAGTAAAGTTACTATTATAGCCAATGCGGTCAATGTCCCTACGTAAAATGCGTACACACATCGAGTGAAAAGTCGATACCCACATATACTCACTTTCAGGTCCAACTAACCTTTTCACACGTTCTTTCATTTCTCTAGCCGCTTTATTTGTAAATGTAATAGCTAGCACATTACGAGCAGAAACGTCCTTCTCTGCTAATAAATAAGCAATTCGATGCGTCAATACACGTGTCTTTCCACTTCCAGCACCAGCCATAATAAGGAGTGGGCCGTCTGTATGCATCACAGCTTCTCGCTGTTGTTGATTCAATCCTTTTAATAATGTTTCCTTTGTTTGACTCATTCTATCACCGCCTAACTGATTACTCTTTTACCGCAGAAACGGTTTGTAAAGCTTGCTTCATATTCGTATATATACTGTTGCCAACAACGATGACATCGGCGTTCTGTTTCATTTCCTTCGCTTGTGCAGCAGTTTCTATACCTCCACCGTAAAAAAGGGTGGCATGCTGTAACTGCGCTTTTACCTTGGCAACCAGAGCTGGATCGCCATATCTTCCGCTATACTCCAAGTAAAATATAGGCAAGTGAAATACTTTATCTACCATATACGCATAAGCAATGACATCTTCCTCATCTGGTAAATAACTATTCGTATAGGTAAATGCTTTTGCATCCTCGTTCAAAATGCAATACCCTTCAAAGAAAATTTCGCTAAACTCCATCATATCTACATAATCTTTAATGGCCTGATGTTGCATATCCATCATCCATTTTTTCTCTTTTGAATTAAGCACCATAGGAATATAATAATAATCAAATCCTGGCGTAATGGCATCCATGGATGATATTTCTAAAATACAAGGCACTGTATATCGACGAATGCGGGATAGTAAATCTAATACGCTGTCTAAGGTAATATTATCCGTACCACCAACGATAATTGCATCCGTACCAGACTCGCAGATTTTCTCTAAATCCTCATCCGTTATTTCTTTTGCTGGATCAAGCTTAAATATGTGTTCCCATTGTTTTAATAACGTATTCACGATTCAAATCCTCCATATTGTTTATCCGTTAGTTCATTATACCAAAAATCCTTTATGGAATGAACAAAGGCGCAAGCGCCCGTTTAGCAACGGAGTGGAACGAATCAACGAAAGTTTTAGGAATCATGCTCCTGCAACAGGAGTATGCCGGCGCCCTCCGGCAAGCCCGTCTTTAGTCGGCCTTCCTATTTAGAACGAACCGATGGTGACTTATCGTAGGGCGATTCGTGAAGTCGCCTAGTTGCTGGGTGTTGGAGCCGGACGGGGCTTATTCCGTTATTTGGTTATCCCATAGCATGAAATTTTTTATACTTACTTATCCTATTAGGAAAAAGGGGTGTTTTTTCCTAAAGTGCAATAAAAGACGCCACCAAAAAAATGGTGACGAATTTTTCTATACGATGATACCTATTTATCTTCCATTATCCGATCAAGCACGATTTTATAACCATCACTTCCGTAATTGATACATCTCCGTACTCGTGAAATAGTAGCCGTTGAAGCATTTGTCTTTTCTTCAATCGCATTATACGTAGCACCTTGTGTTAACATTTTAGCTACTTGCAGGCGCTGTGACAGCGATTGAATCTCAGACATTGTCGCTATGTCATCAAAAAAGTGGTAGCATTCTTCTTTATCTTTTAATGATAGGATAGCTTCAAATAGTTCATCTAAATGTTGTCCACGTAATTTATCAATTTGCACATCTCGGCCTCCTCCCCATTAATCACTTGATATCGTTACAATGTCTTGCAATCCAGGTTGTTGAGGAATAACATTAACCCATGTTTTCCCCGGAACAAACGGTACTTCCTTATTATTCTTTACAGGGATGATTCTGCCAGCTCGATTTTCCCATTGTATTTCTTGCATCACACCGTTTTGTAATAAATAAGCCTCACCGCCGGATTCTAAATCAATTGCGCGGCGTCCCTCTTGGTCAATTACTTGATGACTTGCTTCGATAATGAATACATTACTTATTTCAATTGGCTCTTCCGTATCCATTTCTACAGTTTGCTGCTCTCCATTATAGCGCTTATACGTTCCACTGTCCTCTTTAAATATATATTGTATCATTTCATTTGAATTATTTGCATAACTAACGGTAACCTTTGGTGCAGGAGAACCGGCAATTTCAGCATCCGTTTCAAGAAATGGCAATGATTCATATGTAGCAGTTACATCATACCCTTTTTCTTCCGCTATTTCATATATCGCATCGGTTTGTAAATACGAGTTATGAGGCGCTTTACGAAAAACCTCCCGTTTAAATAAGTTACCATCATTATCATAAAGCGAGCCGTTCAGATGGTCAATTCCTTTATCTTTCATCTTTTGATTAATAAAATCAGCAGCGCCGTGATGCACGTAAATAGCATTATACCCTTGGGCTAAATCAAAATAATACTCCCGCGCACTGCGAACAGGGCCAATAACATCAGGTAGCTCACTTTGGTAAAGCGCTAGAAACCGCGTAATGTTCCCTTCAGCTAGCATTTCGAAAACAATATCTGCTTGTGATAAACCCGTTTGCGGCCTTGCTTTTGGATGATTATTTACCATGACAGCAACCATTCTGTTATCTGTTGCTCCATCTGCAGAAAGACCTGTCAAAGCATATGCAGCATTTTTATCATCACCTTTTTCGTTGTCCTTCCCCACATCCTCTTCATCTTTACAACCTGCAATAAAAACAATTGCTATGATAACTACTAGGAATAAAACTTTTCGCATACTATTTCCTCCTTGGATTGCCTTTTCATATTGCATGCTCGACAGGGGGGTTATCAAATGCCCCCAATACGAGTAATGCGACTTCTTATCCTATAAAAAGTTTGGTCAGCGCTGTATTACACTTATTAGAAAAACTTGGCTTATCGCCAAGTCCTATGGCGGAAGCCACAGTTTTTCTTATACTATAAACCTTTAAACTTTTTTGCTTTCCTATAGTAATATGGACTACAGCGCTTACCACGGTACGTTTGTTTATGGCTTTTTCTAACTTTTAATACATAACAAACAAGCTGCCTCGTTTATTATACGCTAACACATCGTTGCAGGGAATAGGAGCTCCTTTTGCTTCACATCCATAATTCCCTGTGGTGTAATACGCACATAAGGTAAGTGCGTAGAGGATAAGAAAAATATCGAATACACAGGGTCAGAAAATGGATACCCAAATGATTGTAAAATCTGTTTTAATTCTTTTTCCTGTTTAATCAGTTCGTCCATCTCTCCAGCATACATCATCCCACCAAGTTGGAGTGGAATTTCTAATAATATTTCTCCATGATGGACAATAACAATCCCCCCGCCTAACTCTTTTACACGTTTACCAGCAAGTAACAAATCACTTTTTCTTTTTCCAATAAATACAAAATCGCCAGACACAGAATAAGAGCTCGCAATAGCACCTAATTCATTCGTAAATCCTCGTAAAGTCGTATTCACACGCCATTTGCCATGTCGATCAAGTAAAATTAAAAAGGAATCCGTTGTTTCGGCAGGAAGTTCTTCAACGGTTATATCCACTTCAATTGGATATGGCGTCATAATCACATCGTTGACCATTTCCAAACCAATTGGAACGGAAAATTGTAATTCTTTATAGCTTATTTCCCAATCTAAATCTAGTGGCTTGATGTGATATTTTGACCACGGGATTTGGGCTTGCATTTTTTGCTGTTCGCCATGTTTTACAATCCATTTTCCTTTTGACAGCACACTCTCTGGATGAGGATTATCTTTTTCTGTTAAAATATTAATATGGGCAAATCGACCAGGCGCAATGCTTCCTAGCTGTTCTTCCATTCGTAAATGCTTAGCAGCGTAGAAACTGCCCATTAAATAAGCTTCTTCAATAGGTATTCCTTTTTTTATAGCAATGTTGATACACTGATTAATAAGCCCTGTTTCATAAAAAGCAGGTGTCGCTCCATCTGTTGTAAAGGTTAAATTTTCAAAGGATGTCAACCCTGCTGCAAGCATCTCCTCTATCAAATTTGGTAAATCGGGGCGTATCGATGAATATCGCAAGCCTACATGATAGCCTAGTCGTAGACGTCGTAAAATCTCCTCTCCAGAAATCGATTCATGATCCGCATTAACACCAAGTAGTTTCATTTTTGTTAAGGTCCGTTCAGAAGCGCCCGGGAAATGTCCTTCCACAGGTTTACGCTGATTTTTCGTTTCTTGAATCCAATATAATAAAATATCGTCACCTGCTAGGAGATCTGGCCAGGAAGTGAGTTCACCACCCTGAACTACCGCAGGATGTTTTACCCACGATAAAACATCTTCTGTCTGAAATAAACCATGCTCCCCCTGCAACTCCGTCTGCGGATCAAATCGAGCCCACCAATACATAGACACAGGGTGCTTGCTAAACTCCTCCAAAATCGAAAACGCTTTCTTTTTGTTTAACATAAATAACCATAATAAATTGTCATTGATTAATGTTGTTGTGCCTGTTTTAGCTGCGTGCAATGCCAATTGTTCCGGATTATACAATTGAAAGGGGTGGGCATGCGGCTCAATATAACCTGAAACGATATACTTCCCTGTACAGTCTACAACCTCTGTATCGTGTAAATTATCTGGCATTTGCTCCCCCACATAAACAATCCGATCTTCATACATCCAAATATTGGATTCTACCCATTGTTTCGTATACGCATTCAAGTAAGTCGCGTTTTCCAGCACGATCGTTGGAGCTACTTCTCCATCGACGACTCTGACATGCTGCCTCATCTCACGGTTCCTCCAATAAAATCCATTTCGTAACATGAACATCTCCCCCATAAACGTAACATTTGCTTTTATTATCTGAAGTTTCAATGCGTGGTTTTTTAAACACCAGGCAGTATAATTTCATCTGTTGTAAATCAATAAGTTATTTAAGTGTTTGAACTTTCTGCATGAAGATAAGATTTTTCAAAAAACCTTGGCTTGTCGTTCCATCTTCAAAGTAAAAGTCTTCTTTTTGCTTATACGATTAGAACAACTTGGCTTATCGCTACGTCTTGGCGAAAGCCTTTGCTTTTCTATAGTATAAAAAAAGGACACACGCTTTCTTGTACATTAACATGTATCTAGTATAGGAACAAGTAAAAAGGAAAAAAATACCATGATTCATTGATAACGCCTTACTTTCGGTTGATGTTAGCTTAAATAACTACTTCTAAATTTTTGACAGATACGTACGTCTTTAACTGACGAACGTCTCACCTTACACAAAGATGGTTAACTGCACTTCATTTTACCATATTTTCACATGCTATATTGTTTCAATTTTGTAAACGTTCATTATTATTTAAGTGTTGTAATAAAATAGCATTAGGCATAAAGCGCAGAAAGAATACCCAAAGTCTTTCTGATGAAAAACACTCGTCGTTTTGCTTATACTATAAAATAATGAATCTTACCTTTCCTATAGTGAAAAGAAAAAGGAAAAGGCTCCACCATCATTTACGATGTGTGGAGCCTTTTTCAACATGATTAGCAAGTTATAGGCACGCATTTATTTTGCAATGTCCGTTCGATAAAAGAATTCATCTCTATCTTTGAACACTTGGAGAGGCTCATAAGCAAACGAAGCCGCTTCATCAAGGGTATCCGCTACAGCTGCCGATACTAAAATACGACCACCATTTGTCACCATCCGTTCACCAATTTGTTTTGTGCCTGCATGGACAATCTCCGCAGCCGTAGCTGGCAATGCGGGAATGTCTATTCCTTTTTCATACTCATTTGGATAACCACTAGCAGCTACGACGACACCGACACAAGCTTTTTGCTCCCATTCAAGCTTCGGATCAATACCGTCTATTACATCTACACATACTTGTGCTAAATCATTTTTTAACAATGGCAAAACAACTTGTGTTTCTGGATCACCGAATCGAGTGTTAAATTCAATCACTTTTAGGCCAGTTTCCGTTTTCATGAGTCCTGCATAAAGCACACCGATAAATGGCCTTCCTTCTTCTATAAGTCCGTTCACTGTAGGCTGTAAAACATGTTTATACGTATAGTCCAAGTCTGCTTGTGTTACGTCTGGCACTGGCGCAAAAGCACCCATTCCGCCAGTATTCGGTCCTTGATCAAAATCAAATGCGCGTTTATGATCACGAGCAGGAACCATCGGATACACTTGGTCGTTATAAACAAAAGCCATTAAGGAGAATTCTTTTCCTTGTAAAAATTCTTCAATAACAATGGTTGTCCCTGCATCGGCAAATGTTTTTTCGACTAACATTTCTTCTACAGCGGCAAATGCAGCTTGTTTCGTTTCAGCTACAACAACTCCCTTACCAGCAGCAAGCCCGTCCGCTTTAATGACAATAGGCACTCCTTTTAATTCAATATATGCTTTTGCTTTATCCACATCTGTAAATGTTTCGTGAACAGCAGTTGGTATATGATACTTGTCCATAAATTGTTTCGCAAATTGCTTGCTTCCTTCAAGGATAGCAGCTTCTTGTGTTGGAGCAAAGATACGTAACCCTTCTCTTTGAAAAGCGTTCGCAATGCCTTTATTTAATGGATTTTCGGGGCCGACAATCGTTAAATCAATTGCCTTTTCCTTAGCAAAATCGATTAACCCTTGGGTATCCATTTCATCAATAGAGACACAAGTAGCTTGCTCTACCATCCCGCCATTTCCTGGAGCTACATATAATTGAGTAACCTGTCCACTTTCTCTTAATTTCATTACAATACTATGCTCTCTACCACCACGACCAATGACTAGAATGTTCATGAAACGAAAAGCTCCTCTCTAAATTAATGTTTGAAATGACGTATGCCCGTAAAAATCATTGCAATCCCATATTGGTTACAAACATCAATGGAATCTTGATCGCGCTTAGAACCGCCTGGCTGAATAATAGCAGTAATTCCTGCTTTCGCAGCGGCTTCCACTGTGTCTGGCATAGGGAAAAATGCATCCGAAGCCATAACTGCTCCTACTGCATGCTCTTTCGCTTGCTCAATAGCAATGTTTGCAGCGCCAACTCGATTCATTTGTCCTGCACCAATACCGACCGTTCGATTCTCTTTTGCCAACACAATCGCATTGGATTTCACATGTTTGACTGCCTTCCACGCAAAGAGTAATTGCTCCTTCTCTTTTTCCGTGGGCTCTCGTTTCGTAGCAACAGTAACATCGGAGGCTGTAATTTGTTCCTCATCTTTCGTTTGAATTAACATACCACCAACAACCGATGTATATTTGTTTTCGATTACTTTATTTACTTGTCGAGGCAATTTCATAAGACGAATATTTTTCTTTTCAGTTAATATTCGCAGTGCTTCTTCTGTAAAGCCTGGTGCGATTACAATTTCTAAAAAGATGTCGCTTAACTGCAGCGCCGTCTCCTTATCCACTATTTGATTGCAAGCAACAATTCCCCCAAATATGGAAACAGGATCTGCCGCATACGCATGTGCAAATGCTTTTGCAAGCGTATCTGCTGTCCCAATTCCACATGGGTTCATATGTTTTACCGCGACAGCTGTAGGTGCGTTGTAATCTGCCAAAATCTCTAAAGCCGCATTCGCATCTTGGATGTTGTTATAGGAAAGCTCCTTCCCATGCAATTGTTCACTTGTAGCCAATCCTTGCTGTTTCGTAACCGGTTGCTTATAAAAAGCGGCTGCTTGATGTGGATTTTCTCCATAACGTAGCGTCTGTACCTTTTCATATGTAATCGTATAATGATCTGGAAATGCTTCTCCAGTGCTTTCTGTAAAGTAAGAGGCAATAAGTGCATCATATGCTGCTGTATGTTGGAATACTTTCGCAGCTAACTGCTGACGTTGTTCTAACGTAACTTCACCAGTTTGCAATGCTTGGAGTACGCTTTCGTAATCGGTTGGATCAACAACCACGGTTACCGCCTGATAGTTTTTAGCCGCTGCTCGCAACATCGAAGGACCACCAATATCAATATTTTCAATGATTTCCTCATGAGAAGCTGCTTTGTTCGTTACCGTCTCCTTAAAGGGGTAAAGGTTAACAACAACAAGATCAATTGGCGTAATAGCATTCACTTCAAGCTCTTTCAGATGTGCTTTGTTCCCCCGTTTTGCGAGTAATCCACCATGAATGTTTGGGTGCAATGTTTTAACCCGACCATCTAATATTTCTGGAAAAGCAGTTATATCTTCCACAGCAGTTGCTGGAATATGAGCTGCTTGTAATATATGGAGCGTTCCACCTGTTGAAATAATCTCATATCCTGCCTGGACTAATTCATTTGCAAACGATGTAATTCCTTCTTTGTCATATACACTTATTAATGCTCGTTTTTTCATAGTTCTCCCTCATTTTGTACTAATTGTTTAATTATTTTTGGATATAGCTTATGCTCGACTTGCTGGATGCGTTTTGTTAATGAACGAATCGTATCATCTGGATACATATCGACTGTTTGTTGAGCGATGATCGGTCCTGTATCAATACCTTCATCGATAAAATGAATGGTTACCCCTGTTTTATCCACTTTCGCTGCAAAAGCTTGCGTAATCGCATCTTTCCCAGGGAAATCGGGCAACAACGAAGGGTGGATATTCACGATTTTACCTTGATACGCATGTAGTAAATAGGAACCTACAATACGCATATATCCTGCTAAAAAAATCCACTGGACACGCGCTTTTTTTAATACAGTCACCAATTCTCTTTCATATGCTTCTTTCGTGGCATATTGCTTCGGGTCGAACTGATAGACAGGAATTTGATGTTGCCTTGCTTTTTCTATGACGGCTGCCTCAGGTCTGTCACAGATTAATAAAATGATCTCACAAGCCAAGTCACTTTCGTCAAGCATGGCTTGAAAATTGCTTCCTGTCCCTGAAGCAAATACCGCTGCTTTCACCCGACTCATAAACGTATGTGCACTCCTTTTTGTTCCATCACCGAACCAATAATAGATGCCTTCTCCCCTGCAGTTTCTAAGTGATCCATAACTTCTGACACATGCTGTTTTGCAACTACGATTGCCATCCCAATTCCCATATTAAACACACCGAACATTTCCTCTGTCGCAATCTTTCCTTGTTGTTGTAAAAACGGAAAAATTTCTGGTATGTCCCACGCCTTAGTATCAATATCCACTCCTAGATTTTCTGGTACCATGCGTGGGAAGTTTTCGTAAAAACCTCCACCTGTAATATGAGCTACACCTTTTATATACCCTGTTTTTAAAACACTTTGTATCGACTTCGCATAAATACGTGTTGGCGTAAGTAATGCTTCTCCTAGAGGTTCACTTAAACTATAAGATTGATCAAAAGCTAAATCGGCCGTTAATTTACGCACGAGCGAATAGCCATTAGAATGTATACCACTTGATAGCAATCCAATAATAGCGTCTCCGGATTGGATGTTTTCTCCCGTAATGAGTTCTTTTTTCTCGGCAATGCCAACGGTAAAGCCAGCTAAATCATATTCACCAGCTTGATACATCCCTGGCATTTCAGCTGTCTCTCCACCGATTAAAGCTGCATCTGCCTGAACACAACCTTCTGCAATCCCAGCTACAATTTGTTCCATTTGCTTCGGATCATTTTTTCCACAAGCAATATAATCGAGAAAAAAGAGTGGTTTTGCCCCTTGAGCAACAATATCATTGACGCACATCGCCACAACATCAATTCCGATGGTATGATGCTGATCCATGGCAAACGCGAGCTTCAATTTTGTACCTACTCCATCTGTTCCTGATACAAGTACTGGTTGTTCGTAAGAAAAGCCCGAAAGATCAAACAGGCCGGCAAATGCTCCAATTTCAGCTAGCACTTCCTTTTTTTTCGTTCGCTGGATATGCTTTTTCATTCGTTCCACAGCTTCATAGCCTTTCTCAACGTCTACACCAGCTTGTTTATATACATTTGCCACTATGGTCACTTCTCCTTCTCTATCATCTAAAGTTAATGCTGCATAAGCCTTCACTCTAACCTTAATTATTTCATGGCGGAGGCTATCGTTTTTCTTAGCCTATAAACCTTTAAACTTATACTTTTTTATAGGGAAATAAAAGGAGACACTTGTTTGTCCGCTTCCATGGAGAGCGGATATTTACCAGTCATACACGCTGTACAAACGCCTTGATGGATCGTCTTATCTTTTAATATTGCTTTTTCCATACCTGCCTCTGACAAATACGCTAGACTATCTCCGCCAATGATTTCTCTTATTTTATCTTGTTCATAATTCGCTGCAATTAACTCTTTTCTTGTCGACATGTCAATCCCGTAGTAGCAAGGATGTTGAATAGACGGGGAAGCAATTCGCACATGCACTTCTTTTGCACCAGCTTCTTTTAACATATGAACAATCCGTTTACTCGTTGTGCCACGGACAATGGAATCATCAATCATAACGACTCGCTTTCCTTCAATGATGCTTCGAACGGGGGATAGCTTGAGCTTCACCCCTTGCTCTCGTAATTCTTGGGAAGGTTGAATAAAGGTTCTACCAACATAACGGTTTTTAATAATCCCCACCTCATATGGAAGTCCACTCTCTTCAGCGTAACCAATCGCAGCTGATGTACTAGAGTCAGGCACGCCAACAACGATATCTGCATCTGCCGGAGCTTCTTTGGCAAGCTCCCGGCCCATGTTTTTCCTTGACGCATGCACATTTACTAAATTTACATCGCTATCTGGTCGGGATAGATACACATATTCCATGGCACACATTTTTCGTTGTTCTCGCATAGCAAATCGTGTCGACGTGAGACCATGATCGTCAATCGTAATGAGCTCACCTGGTAATACTTCCCGTTCAAATGTGGCGCCAATCTGCCCAAACGCACACGTTTCCGAAGCAACGACATAGGCATCTCCTAATCTACCAATCGATAATGGACGAATGCCGTGCGGGTCTAGCGCAACAAACAGTTGCTTTTCCGTCAAAATTAAATAGGCATAGGCACCTTTGACTTGATTTAATGCTTCTGTAATGGAAACCTCCGAGACTTGGTTCCCATTACGTTTGATTAAATGTGCCAATACTTCTGTATCGGATGAAGTTTGCAATATGCTTCCTTCTTCTTCTAATTCTGCTCGCAAAGCATAGGCATTCATTAGATTGCCATTATGCGCAAGCGCCATACTCCCTTTTTGGGAATGGAACAATAAGGGTTGCACATTCTCTACCGTTTTAGCACCTTGTGTCGAATAACGGACATGTCCAATCGCTACATCACCTTGTAACATTGAAAAATCTGCATGCTTAAAAACATCATTCACTAATCCGACATCTTTATGCACTTTTAATTGCTGTCCATCACTGACAACGATACCAGCACCTTCTTGACCACGATGTTGCATGGAATGTAACCCGTAATACGTCAGTTCTGCCGCTTTTTCATGCCCCCAGATACCGAACACGCCGCATTCTTCCCTTATGCCTTTGTCTTCAGCATGCATGGAATGGCTCCTTTCCATTGTGCTTGTAATAAAGCAACAGATTCAGACACATATTCCTGCTCATTGATAGAAATCGTAAGCTGCTTATCCGTTGTAACTTTCCCAATCTCAACGGCATCTTCCACGATATTCACAAAATTTTCTTGTTTGTTTTCTGGAACAGTTACAAGAAATCGAGACTGTGTTTCACTAAATAACATCACTGTCGGGTCACCAGATAACTGTACAGTTGCCCCCAATGTATGCTCAGCAAACAGGCTTTCCGCTAAAGCAACCGCCAAACCACCTTCAGCAACGTCATGTGCTGATGATACGACCCCTTGTTGGATTGCTGTTAATAGCTGATCTTGCCGTTTTTTCTCGACGTCTAAGTTTATTTGCGGTGCTTTTCCTGCATACTTTCCTTGCATAAGTCGCTGTAGCTCACTACCCCCAAAATCGCACGCCGTTTCTCCAATAACATAAATACGATCTCCTGCTTGTTGAAAGAAGCTCGACGTAATATGATCCAGTGATTCATGTAGCCCAACCATCCCTACCACAGGAGTCGGAAAAATCGCCTTTCCGCCTGACTGGTTATACAAGGATACATTTCCACTAATTACAGGCGTAGCTAACGTTTCACAAGCAGCTACCATGCCTTCCACGCTTTTTTCCATTTGCCAAAACACTTCAGGATTCGTTGGGTTGCCAAAGTTCAATCCATCTGTTAACCCGAGTGGCTTAGCACCTGAACAAATAATGTTGCGAGCCGCTTCTGCAACGGCAATTTTTCCACCTGTTTCAGGATCTAAGTAAATGTATCGAGAATTACAATCCGTTGTCATTGCTAATGATTTATTCGTACCTTGAATACGCACTACCGCTGCATCAGAACCTGGCGTAACGACTGTATTTGTTTGCACCATAGAATCATACTGATCGTAAACCCATTCTTTAGAAGCGATCGTCGGTTGCTGTAACAGTTGCTTGAACATCTGTGCATGATCTTCAACAACTGGCACTTCTTGCTTCATTTGTTGAAAAGCTTGGAAATAAGCAGCTTCTTTAGCAGGTAAATGATACACTGGAGCTTCTTCTGCTAATGCGTCAACTGGAATATCAGCCATCATTTTGCCATGTTGGAAAATACGAAAGGTCTTTTCCTCAATGACTTCACCAACTGCTACTGCCTGCAAGCTATACTTTTTGAATACTTCGATAATTTCTTGTTCACGTCCTTTTTTAACCACGAGCAACATCCGTTCTTGTGATTCAGAAAGCATTAGTTCATACGCTGTCATATTTGCTTCTCTTTGTGGTACATGATCTAAATTCATCTCCAAACCTGTCCCAGCTTTACTAGCCATTTCACTAGCAGAAGAGGTTAAACCAGCAGCACCCATATCTTGCATGCCTACGAGTGCATCTGACTGGATTACTTCTAAACATGCTTCAATCAGTAATTTTTCCATAAATGGATCGCCAACTTGTACTGCAGGACGATCTTTTAATGAATCCTCCGCCAAATCATCGGAGGCAAATGTCGCACCATGAATACCATCCCGACCTGTTGGCGCTCCAGCATAAAGGACCGTATTCCCCACACCAGCGGCAATTCCTTTTTGAATATCGTCATGCTTTATTAAACCGACACACATGGCATTTACTAATGGGTTCTCCTGATAACAGTCATCAAACTGCACTTCTCCACCAACTGTTGGAACACCGACACAATTCCCATATCCTGCGATACCGTCAACAACACCGGAAAATAAATATTTCGTCCGTTCATTTGTTAATGGACCAAACCGCAGCGAATTCAAGAGAGCAATCGGACGTGCGCCCATAGAGAAGACATCACGAATAATGCCACCAACGCCTGTTGCCGCACCCTGATACGGTTCGACTGCAGACGGATGATTATGACTTTCGACTTTAAAAACAACAGCCTGCTCATCGCCAATATCAATAATCCCTGCCCCTTCGCCAGGACCTTGCAACACATGCGGGGCTTTCGTTGGGAACTTTTTCAATAATGGTTTAGACGATTTATAGCTACAATGTTCGGACCACATGACGGAAAAAATCCCTGTTTCCGTATAATTCGGTCTGCGCTGTAAAATATGCTTCACCATCTGGTATTCTTCATCATTTAAACCCATTTCTTTATAAAGCGCTTCATTTTCAATTTGCTCTGGGCTTATTTCATGCGTTTGCAACATAAGTTTCCCTCCAATTATGAATCAATGACTGAAATAAACGTAAGCCATCCGCACTGCCTAACAATTGTTCCACAGCACGCTCTGGGTGCGGCATCATTCCAAGAACATTCCCTTCTCTATTTACAATTCCAGCAATATTCTCTATAGAGCCATTGGGATTATTTTGATAGGTAAACACAATTTGCTTATGTTCTATTAATTCTTGCAATGTCGCTTCATCACAGTAATAATTTCCTTCCCCGTGCGCAATGGGTAATTGAATTGTTTCTCCTTCACTATATGCCGTTGTAAACATCGTTTGATTGTTCTTTACCATTAGCACTTCTTGATGACACATAAACGAAAGATTTTTATTGCGCAATAATGCCCCAGGAAGCAACTCAGATTCCGTTAAAATTTGGAAACCGTTACAAACACCTAGTACAGGCCTACCTTTTGCGGCGTGTTTTTTTACTTGTTGCATCACATTTGACGTTGCTGCAATTGCGCCTGTACGCAAGTAGTCTCCATAAGAAAAGCCGCCAGGAAGAAGAATGGCATCATAGTTATTTAGATTAGCAGTTTCATACCATAATAGATCAGCATCTGCTCCTAAAACGTTTGCTACTGCCCTGTACATATCTCGATCGCAGTTTGAACCAGGAAAGGCGATGACAGCAAATTTCACGACTGAACAGCCTCCTCCATCGTAACTTGATAATTTTCAATGACCGGATTAGCTAATAATTTATCGCACATTTCTTTAATACGAGCTTCTATATGAGGTCCTTCCTCTACTTGTAGCTCAATCATTTTCCCCACTCGTGCTTCCTCTACTTCTTCGTACCCTAACGCATGTAAAGATTGTTGAATAGCTTTTCCTTGTGGGTCAAGCACCCCTTCTTTAAGCGTAATATGCACCTTTACTTTTTTCATTTTTGCTCCTCCAGTCGGTTTAATATTTCTTCATATACAGCGAGCAGGTCACCCGTTCCTTGACGAAAGACATCTTTATCCAATTTTTCAAATGTTGCGACATCCCAAAGTCTACACGTATCTGGGGAAACTTCATCTGCAAGCACGATGGAGCCACTTGCGAGCCTGCCAAATTCTAACTTGAAATCCACTAATTGAATACGAATAGCTTGAAAAATATGCTGCAAATGGTTGTTAATCGCTCGTGCCTTTGTTTTAATTTCCTGCAATTCAGCTTGTGTAATAGACGCAACGAGTAATGCATGCTCATCATTAATTAACGGATCACCGAGCGCATCGTCTTTATAAAACAATTCCACAATTGGCGGTTCAAAGACTGTTTTTTCTTCAATCCCAAGGCACTTCGTAATGCTGCCAGCGGCAACATTACGAACGACAACCTCAAGCGGAATAATTTCCGTTTGCCAAACGAGCTGTTCTATTTCATTTAAACGCTCGATGAAATGTGTCTTTACTCCTTTATCCTGTAGCATAGAGAAAATATGTGCTGCTATTTCGTTGTTCAAGCGACCTTTACCTGGAAATACTGATTTTTTTTCACCATTAAATGCCGTTGCGTCATTTTTATAGGAAAGGATGAGCCTTCCAGCTGCATCTTTTGCTTCATATACTTGCTTTGCCTTCCCTTCATAAAGTAAGGCACCCTTCATGTTATCCACCTCACGCTAAGCCAATTTTTTCAAAAATTTGATCCACATTCTTTAAATGGTACGTATAATCAAAGCAATTCTCTATCTCAGCTTGTGATAAATGCGCCGTAATTGTTTTGTCTTCCTGAACGAGCTGCTTAAAATGTGTTCCTGTCTCCCATGCTTGCATCGCTTTTGGCTGTACTGTATCGTAAGCAGCTTCTCGACTCATTCCTTTGTCAATTAAAGTAAGTAATACACGCTGTGAAAATATAACGCCATGCGTTTTGTCGATGTTACGCTTCATGTTTTCAGGGAACACAGTTAAATTCTTTACGATAGTACTAAAGCGATTGAGCATATAGTTAAGTGCAATGGTCGCATCTGGTAAAATAACTCTTTCCGCAGAAGAGTGGGAAATATCTCGTTCATGCCACAATGCAACATTTTCATAAGCTGTTGTTACATATCCACGAAGCACTCTTGCCATACCAGTCATATTTTCTGAACCGATCGGGTTTCGCTTATGCGGCATTGCTGAAGAACCTTTTTGACCTTTTGCAAAACGCTCCTCTACTTCTCGTGTTTCCGTTTTTTGTAAGCCACGAATTTCTGTTGCAAACTTTTCAATGGATGTAGCAATTAAAGCCAATGTAGCGATATAAGCAGCATGACGGTCTCGCTGCAATGTCTGTGTAGACACAGGTGCAGGCGTTAAACCTAATTTCTTACATACATACTGTTCCACATATGGATCAATATTCGCATATGTACCTACAGCTCCAGACAATTTACCAAATTCGATGGAGGTTGCCGCTGCTTCAAATCGGTCCAAGTTTCGTTTCATTTCTTCATACCAAAGTGCCAGTTTTAATCCAAAAGTTGTCGGCTCCGCATGAACACCGTGCGTTCTTCCCATCATAACCGTATGTTTATGTTCGATCGCTTTTTGTTGCAAAATTTCAATAAACGCATGTAAATCTTGACGAATAATCGTATTTGCTTGCTTCACTAAGTACGATAGTGCCGTATCAACAACGTCGGTAGAGGTTAAGCCGTAGTGCACCCATTTCTTCTCCGTTCCTAATGTTTCCGATACTGCTCTTGTAAAAGCAACAACGTCGTGGCGAGTTTCTTGTTCTATGTCATAAATGCGGTCCATATCAAACGACGCTTTCGCACGTAGTTGTTGCACATCCTGTTTTGGGATTACACCTAATTCACTCCATGCTTCACACGCTAATAGTTCGACTTCTAACCATGCTTTAAATTTATTTTCTTCCGTCCAAATAGCTCCCATTTCTTCTCTTGTATAACGTTCTATCATCTATTTTGCCTCCCAAAATGTCTTCATCTGCTGGTGTACGTTCTCTAGCGTATCGCTAGTAAAAGTAATATGCCCCATTTTCCTTTGGGGTTTCGCTGCTTCTTTTCCATACAAATGAACAAAGCCTGCTGTTGCTTTCGGTAAGCACTGCATAACATGCCCTAGATCTTGCCCTAAAACATTGACCATGATAGCAGATTGTAGAAGGTTTACTTCTAGTAACGACATTCCACAAATGGCACGAATATGTTGCATAAATTGGGAAACATTGCATGCTTCTATCGTATAATGTCCCGAATTATGTGGTCGTGGTGCCAATTCGTTCATATAAATAGAGTCACCTTGGACAAATAGTTCCACCGCAAAGGTTCCAACAATATGCATATGATGCGCCAGCTTTTCTACCGCCTGGATCGCAAGCTTCTCTACTTCTGTCGAAACCGTAGCTGGTACAGACGTCTGGTGTAAAATATGCTGACGATGTTCATTTTCTGCAATAGGGAAAAAAGTAATTTCCCCAGCCTGCGAACGTGTAAAAATGACGGATATCTCTTTATCAAAACGTACCCACTGCTCCATAATACAATGTCGGTGCTTATCAGCAAACTGACAAGCTGTATCAATGTCTGATTCATCCTCTATTTTTAACTGACCTTTGCCATCATATCCCCCACTACACGTTTTAATCACTGCAGGAAAGGAAACATCTTGTAACGCTCGTAAACATTCCCCCCCATTTCTCACAATAACAAAATCAGCTACTGGTAAATCAAGCTCGCGCATCACTGTTTTTTCTTTTTCACGATTTTGCGTCACTTCTAAGGCATAAGCGCCTTGTGGGAGCTTATCTTGTTGTTCTAAAAATGCCGCCGCTTGTAAATTCACATTTTCAAACTCGTACGTAACAACATCCGATACATTCGCTAATTCTTTGATTGCATCCATATCGTCATAGTGGGCAACAATCGAATGATCAGCAACCTGCGCTGTCGGACAATCAGCAGTTGGGTCAAGCACTGCAATACGATATCCCATATATTTAGCTGCTAACGCCATCATGCGACCAAGTTGTCCGCCACCAATAATTCCAATCGTTTTTGGAGGTAAGATAAGGTTATTTTTTTGCAAGTTCATCCCTCATTTCTGCAACAGCCTGCTTCATATCATTGCGAAAATCTTCCAATCTATTAGCTACTTTGTCATCAAACGCACCTATCATTTGTGCTGCAAGTATCCCTGCATTTTTCGCTCCAGCTTTTCCAATCGCAACCGTTGCTGTCGGAACACCACCTGGCATTTGTACAATCGATAAAAGCGAATCAAGCCCTTGTAACGCTTTGCTCTGAACCGGAACTCCGATGACAGGCAAATTCGTTTGTGATGCTACCATTCCTGGTAAATGAGCTGCACCCCCAGCACCAGCAATAATTACTTTGATCCCTCGCTCCCTAGCTGACTTGGCATAAGTAAACATATCGTCTGGTGTCCTATGAGCGGACATAATTTCCTTTTCATATGGAAGTTGCAGTTGATCTAATACATCACAAGCATGCTTCATCGTTTCCCAATCAGAAATACTGCCCATAATTACCCCTATCATGATTTCAACCACCTTGTTTCTAATTTCTTATGCGATAATTCCTTGAATAAATAACATAAACCAATTACATGTAATGATCTTTGCGTCAACTAATTTCCTAAAAACCGTTACCAAGTCTTTATCGACAGCAACCATTTTTGTTATCCTGCAAAACGTTAGAGAGTGTATACTCCCCTATAATGTAAAACAAAAAACAGATTTATTTCTACTCTCATAGTTATAAGAGAAGAGAATAAATCTGTTTCAATATATATGGAAACAGACGTGCCTTCGTTAAGCATAGCACGATCCTACTTCCCTCATAGTCCAGTCATTTACGGTGCTGGGTAGAGACTTCTGAGCCATATTCTCAGTTTTATATGAGGTTCCGTTGTTTTATTGTCGATTTAAGAATAACAATATATTGTCTTACTGTCAATAAAATAACGAACATTACTTATTAAAACAAAAATAACGTTCGGTTTTTACCATTATTTTACGATTATACATTATTCTTTGCTTTATTTGTGTAATTCTCCTTGGTCATCTGCTTTTACCTGCTGGTGTTTTCTCTCTTCTTCCGTACGTTTTTTCGGATTCATTAACCGACCTTTTCGCACTTGTTTCACCCAAAATCCGCCATGTATTTGCTTCGGTTCATAAGCAATGATAAACGCTTTCGGATCAATTTGTTTAATGGTTTCATAGAGTTTCAACTCATACTTACGAGGGGTTAAGATTTGCATAGATAAACGATCACCTTCCATCCCGTAAGCAAACCAACTTGTCACACCATACCCTTTATCCCGTAGTTGTTTCGTAAACGCGATATCTGGATTTGATGAAATCACATTGACGGTAATATATCCTAGCGCTAGCTTTTCTTCAATTATGGAACCACAGATAACACCAATTCCAAAACCAATGGCATAAGCAATTAAATTTTGAATTTCATTTAAGTTATCTAGTACAAGCCCGAGACCAAGTACATAAATAACAATTTCAAACATACTAACGAAGGCAGCAATGTAACGCCTTCCTTTTAACGTTAAAATCATGCGTACAGTAGATAAGGATACGTATACGATATTAATAACTAAAATAATAACGACCATTACGATGGCATTACTTAACAACATCAAGCCCTCCCATACCTTGATTTAAGAGGATGTTTCAAAGTTCGATGATTTAAATACACGTATGGTTTCATCTGTTCGCTTGAAGCCAATGAGACTAATCCATTGACAACAGTATACATATCAACTCATCAACCCTTTTTCAACTCACTCTTTAAGCTTACCTCATTTCTCATATTTATGAAATATTTTTCTTTTCATGCGTATTTTACAAACATGACATGCACATCGAACTAACGACAGCATAGGCTATCATGTAGTGACTTGAACCTAAGATTTTTGAGGCTGCAAACTGTCCCTTACTACTCATTTAGTAACAAATAAAGCGAATCTTCCATCCGTGAGGGTGTGGTTTCCTCCCATATCCCCACAGGTTGTTAGGCACCTACGGGGATGACCTAAAGGCGCCTCTAATGAATGGAAGATGTAGGTGCTGTTTTTCCCATTGCGATTTGTTATACCTTCCATTTCTTGAAGCAAAAGTCTTACAGCACCTTATATCCGCTAAAAATAGTTGGCTATCCATTACATACGTAGATGGCCAGGATAAAACGAGGTGATAAGTGTATGGATCCTTTTCAGCAAATGTCCGATTGGAAAAAGAACATGGATCATTTTTTCGGTGATAGTTTTTGGAACGAGTTTGAAGGTCTTATAAAACCTACAATACCACAAATAAACATCTATCAAACCGACCATGAATTATTTTGTATTGCAAGTGTTCCCGGAATAAGTGATTTGGATAAGCTCGATGTATATGTAGACTATACTACATTGGAATTAAAAGGTTCCATTGATATTGACCATTCTTACGGAACAGTAGTTAAAGAAGAAATACTACATGGCGTATTTGAAAGAAAAATAGCACTTCCCTTTCCTGTTCGCTCCGATAAAATAAAAGCAACTTACAAAAATGGACTTGTCTATATCCAATTGCATCGCCTTATTTCCGAAACAAGCAGAAAAAATCGCGTTCATGTTCATGTATTGGAAGATTCCTAAATGTACGAAATACGGAAGGAACTGCGAATCAGTGCGGAGTGCATCCCCCACTGATTCGCAATTTTATAGAAACATAGCCCTTAAATGAACGCATTAACATTAAAATTCAGCTTCTTTACACTATACGATCGGATAAGAAAAGCGATGCGTTTTCCTGCCACGAAGAGCTAAGCTTTCTAAGCTGTAAACGAAACACCGCCAAGACTTATTCAGGGCCAAATAGACGCCTTTTAGTTCGTAACGGAATGCCCCGCAATCGTTTTTTTAGCATATTTTCCCATGTTTTTCCTAGCACGTCACACTGTAATAAATCGTCTGCTAAGCGTAAATCTTCTTTAAACTTGTGCATTGCCTCATTGCATGCAGCAATCGACCATTGCGGGTAAGGGCGATCGATTAATTCCATATCTTGTTCTGCTTGTATATTCCCTGCTTGAAGAATGCGAAAATACCACCCTGTACGACCACTTTGTTGCATTTGTAATGCAAAATCATCTATTTGCAAACGCCTAGCTAACTTCCAAGATGGTAAATAAGGTTGGCTAACTTGAACGATCGCCTCCCCTAATTGAAAGGTATCCCCAAGGGACACAGCGTACTCATCCATTTCTAAGACAGATAGATTTTCTCCAATATCTCCTATTTGCATCGTGTCTAATTCATAGACGTCAGCCCAATCATAATAATGTTTCCACGGGTAAACAAACAATGCTTTGTCTGCATCTTTCTCCAACGTTAATCCTTGTTCTGTTACATAAATAGAACCTTTCACCTCTTCATTTACATAAGCCATAGACTCCTTTCCTTCTTGATTTTGCTGATCTAGTTTTTTTCTATGAAATAATTTATGAATATATGGTTCTGCCATTCTGTCACCTACTAGCAAAATATGTTATAGTATCTTTATTCTAATAAAAATAAACTAACTTGCAAACTTCCTTATGAAAAGCGAGGGATTCTTTCATGAAGAAAAAACAACGAGCAACCTTTGCTGGCGGATGCTTTTGGTGTATGGTAAAGCCATTTGACCAATGGGATGGAGTAGACAGTGTTATTTCTGGATATACAGGTGGGCATATGGAAAACCCAACATATGAAGAAGTAAAACAAGGCAAAACCGGGCACTATGAAGCAGTTGAAATTACTTACGATCCGGATGTTTTATCCTATGAAACCATCTTGAACATATATTGGCAGCAAATTGACCCTACGGATGACGGCGGGCAATTCCATGATCGAGGCGACTCCTATCGAACTGCTGTATTTTACCATAATGAAGACCAAAAAAAAGAGGCAGAGTCCTCAAAATTACAACTTGAAGAAAGCGGAAGATTTTCTAAACCGATTGTTACGCAAATTTTGCCAGCTACGACTTTTTATCCAGCTGAAGCATACCACCAAAACTTTTATCAAAAAAATACAGATACCTACGAAGAAGATCGTGCCAAATCTGGTAGGGATGCGTTTATTAAACAAGTGTGGAGATAAGGACGACCGACAAACAGATGCGACATGTCCTACTATTCACACGATAACAGCAGCACATTTTAGTAGTACTTCATCATTTTTACACATGCGTGATCACCCACTCGATCTAACATACTGCTAAGCCAGTAATCAACGTTAACTTCCCTGTTTTCTATATCATTTTTGGAAGTTCTATTTGTATGGCATTTCATTCATTCGCTTGTCATATACCTCTGGAACCCTACTAGAAAAAAAATTGCTGTCGGTTTTTTACACTATAGAATGTTTAGCGCATTTTTCCTGATAGGGTAAGAGCAAAGGCTCGGGGCGCCCGTTTAGCAACGTAGCGAGTGGAACGAATCAACGAAAGTTTTAGGAATCATGCTCCTGCAACAGGAGTATGCCGGTGCCCTCCGGCAAGCCCGTTTTTAGTCGGCCTTCCTCTTAAACACGAACCGATGATGACTTATCGTAGGGCGATTTCGTGAAGTCGCCTAGTTGCTGGGCGCTGGAGCCGGACGTGGCTAAATAACTTAGTTAGTTTATCCACAGCTGCTAAATTTTATAATTTCCTAGACGAGAGCAAGAAAGTTTTGCTATAAAACAACTTGAATATCAATTAATAAATACCGATGATCGATAATTAGTTATAGCGCAAATCAAACAGTGAGGAGATAAGCCTCTCCTTCACTTGACTACGTGATAGGTCATCACACGTAGCATTACGTTTTTTCTGTTTTCCCTCTAGTAATAGGTAATTGAGCGTAAACTGCTACTGGATAATGCTTTACTTTATTTACACTGTTAGAAAAGTATATGATTTTTTTGGTTTATGTCGCCATAAGACTTGGCGACAAGCCAAGTCTTTCTAAAGTTAGGAGAGAGATATTTGTCTAATCAATCATCGTTAACACCTTTAAAAATGTTATTATTTGCTTTCCATGCTACGAATACGATTATTCTTAGTTATTTACCCTTGTACTTGAAATACAAAGGCTTGGATGGTACAGAAATTGGTTATGTACTAGCAGTTGGTCCTTTAGCCTCTATTGTAGCGCAACCGTTTTGGGGATATATGAGTGATAAATACAAAACGGTAAAACGTGTTATTCAAGTCTGTCTCATCGGCTTACTAGTCATGAGTGTGATCTTTTTTCAAATGAATACACTACTACCAATACTAATTGTTGGAGCTGTATTTTATTTTTTCGTAACTCCTATTGGCGCATTAGGAGATAGTCTTGCACAACGAAGAGCCCATGATCTTGGCGTTTCATTCGGAACGATACGTTTATGGGGATCGATTGGTTTTGCTACTTCTTCGCTTGTTATTGGAGAAATCCTTACAAGAGCCGGCATTCAGTATATGATTATTCCTTACTTATTTTTCGGGGTATTGGCATTTATTGTTAGTTTTAAGCTAGTGGACGTTAACGTAACGTCAGAGCCTGTAAAATTAAGGGATGTCAGTTTGCTCATTAAGAGTAAACCTTTTCTTATTTTTCTTTTCTTCATCATGTTTTTAAGTGTGACGCACCGAGCAAATGATAGTTTTATTGGTTTGTATATTGAGCAACTAGGTGGAAGTGAAGGTTTAGTTGGAGTGGCTTGGTTTGTCGGTGTGCTTACGGAGGCTCTTGTATTCGCTACTGCTGGATACTGGTTCAGAAAGTATCACCCGCTCGTGTTCGTTATTATTGCTGGGATTTTATATAGTATTCGCTGGTTTATTTATGGAGCAGCAGATAACCCTTGGTATATTATTAGTTTACAGTTCTTGCACGGTTTAACTTTTGGTACGTTCTATTTAGCTTCGTTTAATTATATATCACGACTTGTTCCTAAAATATTACAATCAACTGGACATCTTGTTTTCTTTGCAACATTCTTTGGTGTATCGGGGATTATTGGTTCCTTAATTGGAGGTGCCATGATTGATTCCTTTGGCGGGAATGCCTTATACAATTTCATGGGAGTCATTGCTTTTATTGGTACCATTTTAATTACAATTTACCACTTGCTTCCATACGGAAAAGAAACGTATATACATGACAAAGCTTAGAAAAACTTGGCTTATCCCCAAGTACCTATGAGGAAAGCTATCGTTTTTCTTATACGATAAACCTTTAAACTTTATCCTTGCTATATTGCAAAAAAGATTGTCACACTTCCCCCAACAAGTATGGCAATCTTTTTTCATTATTAGGCGCCACCCTATTTATTTTTACTAGTTCTAAATGTCTATTTTTTATTGACATTTCAGGTAATAAGAACTATTATTTTTGTTAAGACCTACATGTTGCCAGAATATTACTCTAAATGGAAGATAACACCTACTTTGAAAAGCCTTTAGAACATACTCAATAGGTATCAGGAACGAGGGGGAAAAATACCCACGGGTTGATATTCCAATTTATAGAAACCTTTTTCACAATTTGTTACCGCTTACCAGTTCTCTTTCAGTAACGTTTCCGCGTAAAAGAAATGGATTCTAAAATTAATAGATAGAAGCTAGATAATCAGTTAGTTCACAAGGGAAAACAATTTATTCGCAAGCGTGTTTTATTATATCCATTTGAAAAACTTAGCGATGTCCTTCGTTTTTCTTATACTATAAAGTCTAAAAAATTTATACTTTCCTATAATGCAAAAAATAATTTATTGAGGCTAACTAAACGTAAACGTGAGCAAAATTTTCATTACCAATAGGAGGAAACAGCTTTGCATACAAAAACGATACCGAATAAAGCGAAACAGCTGGAAAACAGCGCTATACATAAAAAGCTAATGGGAATAACAGAAGAGACACTAGATTTAGTAAGACAAGCCGCACCCATCCTATCATCACATAAGCAAGAATGTATTTCTGTCGTTTACAATTATCTTGAATCTATTACAGACCAAAATAAACAATCCATATCACAGCAACAATTAGAAACCATTGTTGCAGAGTATGTAGAAGAGCTATTAAAAGCAACAGTGGATGATAATTACGTACGCTCTCGTATAGAAATAGGTAAACAACTCAGTCAGTTACATATAACTGTGGAACAATACATTGTTGTCCACCATTTACTTACTCATCACATCATTTCCTTATTACTAGAACAACCACGCCGCAAACAAAAACAAACGATACTATTGTCGCTCGCTATACAAAAATTGACTGCCTTCGATCAGCAACTTATCGTACAAGCACATATCGAAGAAACATTTAAATCCTTTCTAGGTCAAATTTCAGAGTTACTTCATGGTGTGACGATGTTAGATTCAACAGAGCAATTAATTAACCAAATGGAAAGCATTGTCGAAGAGAGCCACAATGTAACATCTGCTACTGAAGAAGTCAGTGCTTCTGTTAACGAAGTAGCTGAACATGCTACAAAGGTGGCTGAAGAGACAGATGAAGCTGTTGTTTCTGTAAATAAAAGTAAACAAGTAATCCATGGAGCACTTGAAGATATGAACCAAATGGGCGAGGTTTATAAAGAGGTCGCCTCACAAATAAGAAGTTTAAATGAAGAAATAAAGCAAACCCATTCTTTTGTAAATGTCATTGAAGATATTACGGAGCAAACAAGCTTACTCGCTTTAAATGCAAGTATCGAAGCTGCACGCGCAGGTGAACATGGGAAAGGTTTTTCCGTCGTCGCTCAAGAAGTTCGCAAACTGGCAGAACATACAAAAGAACAAACAATACAAATTAAGCAAAATATGGAGTCACTACAACAAGTAGCTAGCGATGTTACAACTGAAATGGATAACACCGAAACACGTATGCAACTTACAGTGTCAGAATCACAAGCTGGCGAGCAAGAACTGGAGCATATCATAGCAGCTATACAGGCCATTAACGGTTCCACCTCACAAATTGCGGCGATGACAGAAGAACAAACATCAGCAGTAACCGAAATTGCTGATCGAAACGCGGCTATGTTTGACATGGGGAATGCAACTCAAGATGTCGCAAAAGAAACAGCCAAAATCATTTTAGAGTTAAGCAAACAGATGGATGCATATCGCCTGACATTTTTTGATAGTATTCGTTTTCACGCAAAAGATATATTAAAAGCAGCAAAAACCGATCATTTGCTTTGGAAATGGCGTGTATATAACATGCTACTTGATTTAGAAGAAATTGATTCTAACCAAGTCGCTTCGCATAAAGCATGCCGGCTCGGTGAGTGGTATTATGGAAATTTACCGTCTTATCTTAAAGAAAATTCTATCTTTCAGCAGTTGGAAGAGCCACATCGCCTAGTACATCATTATGCAAAGTTAGCCGTTCAAAGCTATGAACAAGGAGAACGCACAGAAGCAAAAAGCTATTTCAAGCAACTTGCTACTGCTTCCGATGAAGTCTTACGTCTTTTAACACAGCTAGAACAAGCAATTTGACGCTTCCATTCTTTTAGGTGTAAGCTTTCTCGCTCGAAAAAATTGGTGACTTTGTTGCCTGCAAAACACACTTAACTTAGACATCATAGATAATGGAACATTCAGTGCGACTATGTTCGTTTCCTATAGGATTAAAAAAAGCCTCTCCACTTAGGAAAGGCTTTCTATGCTTTCTTCTAACTTAAGAAAATAAAATATAATACAAATATCACAAACAAGAAATACATAACCGGGTGAACTTCTTTAGCTCGCCCTTTTAACAGCATCGTAATCGGATAGAAGATAAATCCAATGGCAATTCCTGTCGCGATACTATATGTCAGTGGCATCGCAATGACAATCAAAAATGCCGGAACAGCAATTTCAAATTGATCCCATTCAATATTCTTTAAAGCAGAAGACATTAATACACCAACGATGATTAATGCAGGGGCCGTTACTTCTGCTGTTATGACACTTAATAACGGAGAAAAGAATAGTGCAAGTAAAAAAAACATAGCCGTAACAACTGCTGTAAACCCAGTTCGTCCACCAGCTCCAACTCCAGCCGTTGATTCCACATAAGCTGTCGTTGTCGAGGTACCTAGTGTTGCACCCGCTACTGTAGCTGCCGAGTCAGCAAACAAGGCTTTCCCAGCCCGTGGTAGCTTATTATCCTTCATAAGCCCTGCTTGGTTCGCAACGGCAACTAATGTGCCTGCCGTATCAAAGAAATCAACAAATAAGAACGTTAAAATAACGACCAGCATTTGCAATGTAAAAATATCACCAAAATTCACAAACGCTTGTCCAAAGGTCGGTGCCAAGCTAGGAACATTGCTTACAATCCCATCCACGCCTGATGGCGGGGTAATTAAACCAACAACCATTCCGACGATAGCAGTAATAATCATTCCGTAAAAAATACCACCACGAATGCCAACCGTCATTAAAATAATCGATATCACTAAGCCAAAAACAGCTAAAAGTACGGTTGGTGAAGTTAAATCACCTAACCCAAGTAATGTCGCTTCATTGGCTACAATGATACCAGAGTTTTGGAAGCCAATAAAAGCGATGAAAAAGCCAATCCCTGCACCTACAGCCATTTTTAAATTAGCTGGAATAGCATTAATAATTTTTTCACGTAGCCCAGTTAGTGTTAACACAATAAAAATAAGTCCGGAAGCCAATACGCCACTTAGGGCTGTTTCCCAAGGTATGCCATATCCTAATACTACTGTATAAGCAAAAAATGCATTTAATCCCATCCCCGGTGCTAGTGCAATCGGATATTTTGCAATCAGACCCATAAATAAGGAACCAATCGCTGCAGCAATTGCTGTTGCAGCAAATACAGCGTCCTGATCCATACGAGTCACTCCATTAGGCAGATTTTCAATGCCGACTAATGCTAATGTGGACGGATTAACGAATAAAATATAAGCCATTGCTAGAAAGGTTGTTAACCCCGCCATAAACTCAGTACGGTAATTCGTCCCAAGTTCTTCAAACCTAAAATACTTTTTCATGATGTTTCCCCTCTCATTTTGTATGCTCGTACTGCAAGCAATTGTTGTAGTAATGCCAACTGCGCAATACGTTAAGTTGATTACCTTGTTGCTACTAGATAAAGTTTCCATAAAGTGAGTCTTGAATTAGTGAGGTTTATTTTATCCTCCACTGAGTGCTAGTACCTCTTAGATATGACCTATAGACCTCTTACGAAAAAAGGGGACTTAAGCGCTACTTTCTTCCATTTAGATTTGTTCAGTTTGTAGCTTTCCATTCTTGAAATAATAGCCTTACAGCACCTTCTATCCGTGATAAACTAGTGTGAAGTTAAATTCCATTTGATAAGGCTCCATTGACTTTAATCCAATAAATAGGCATAAAATAGACATGAAAACGAAAAAAGCCCTCAGGTCTGCACCCAAGAGCTTGTTTCATTCACAGAGATATTCAAATAGAACCATCCATTTGCTTATCCTGTGATCACATATATCTCTTGCGTAGTCAGACTATTTACGGCAGTCTGGTAGAAACTTTGAGCCATATCCTCAAATTATACGCCTCTATTTAATTAACACAGGATTATCATACGATTTTTTCCGACACATGTCAACCAAACACGAACATTATCTTGTTTTTTTTGTTTTTTGTTCGAAAAACGTATTGTTTAATGTAAAATTTCCTTTCTTAATATATTATTTAATTATAAAAAACTAGGCATATCGTCAAGTCTATGGCGGAAACTTTATTTTAATTTTTCTTCTACTGTATGCCATAGAATACTATAGTTTTCTATTGCAAAGAGAGAATGTAGATTCTTGCAACTATCTGTCTTCATAATAAGTAATCATTGCTCTTACCGTTTATTCATCATGAGCATGACTATGATCGTGATGCTCATGTTCGTTCTCTTCCACTTTGCCAGGTTCATCAGAAACTGCCGTAGGGTCCGATAATGCTTTTGTTAAAGCCTCTAAATTAGATTGCATAAGCGTAAAGTAGTCTTCATCCTTCTCTAAATCTTCTTCTGTTAAAACAGATAAATTATGGATACGTAAAGCTTCTGCATTCACTTCCTCGCGAACAACATCTGCTACTTTAGGCGTTACATTCTGCTCAAAGAACACATATTTCAATCCATGGTTCTCCGCAGTTTCTACAATATTTTTCAACTCTTTTTGCGACGGCTCATTTGTTTGACTTAAGCCAGATATAGGAATTTGCTTAAGATGATAAGAATGCTCCCAATATCCGTAAGCAGCATGCGATACAATAATCTCATTTCCTGGTAAATCCTGAAGTTTGTCTCGAAACGCTTTATCTAGGTTTTCAAGTTTTCCTTTTAGCTCAGAAAAGTTTCTATTAAATGTCTCTTTAGAATCAGGTTGAAGTTCTACAAGCACATCCTTTATCTTCTCAGCTAACTGGATAGAACGGATTGGATCTAACCAAACATGCGGATCTTTATCCCCATGGTCATGTCCAGCATGTTCGTCTTCATCAGTGTGGTCATCTTCCCCCTCATGCGCATGATTACTACCTTCATCACTTTCATGGTCATGATTGCTTTCTTCTGCATCACCTTCATGGTCATGAGCATGACTATCTTCTTCCCCATGTTCGTGAGCATGCTCTATAAAATCTATCCCTTTTGAAGCTTCCACTATTTTTATGTCTTCCGATTGTATCGTATCTGAGATTTGTTTGGCATAAGGTTCTAAGCCTGCTCCGTTATAGATAAAAGCATCTGCTTCAGCAATTTGTACTATTTCTTTTGAGCTTGGTTCATAATTATGAGGATTTGACCCCGGCGGTAAAATGGATTCTACGATAGCTTCATCCCCTGCAATTTGTTCAGCAAAATACTGAAGAGGGTACACAGTAGTAAACAAAGTTATATCTTTATCTGAACTCTTGGAGTCGTCACTTGCTTTACTTTTTTTGGCTTCCTCGCCTTGGGAACATGCAGTTATTACGAAAATTAGCAAAAATAAAATGAATACACCTTTATACTTTTTGAACATTTTTTCTCCTCCTTTAAATTCATTAGTGATTATATCGTAATGATTTCGATTTGTAAATAGTAATTATTACGATTTATTTTTTTTATACAAGTTAATATCCCAATGCTACTGGATCATATATTGCTTCTCTCTTAAACTCTTATATACAACAATGCAACATTGGCTTTTCCATTTTGTATATGATAGACTTTATTATTATTATGCTTCTTCCTGCCCCATGATAAGTGGGGTTTGATACGTTATTCTTCTAAATGAGAAGCTTTTTTTATGCATTGTGTTACTACTCCCTACTCTATTCTTCCAGCATATCCCGGAAGATGATTAATATGAAGAAGAGGAAACAATGTGTAGTTCATTATTTCTATTATTTTTTCAAACATGATAGTATAAAAAATATAATCCATATTATGTATGATAAGAAGGGATATAACCATGGACGATAAAGAAATGATCCACAACTCTGCTCGTTTGTTTAAAATCTTAGGAGACGAAACAAGGCTCTCTATACTTCATTTACTTTCTAAAGCAGAAGCTAATGTTTCAACCATTGTAAACCATATTGGTATTGAACAATCAAATGCTTCCCATCAATTAAAAATATTAAAAGACCATCGATTAATCCAATCAAGAAGAGAAGGAAAATCAGTCGTTTATTTTCCAGACGATAATCACATTTATGAAATTTTAGATCAAGTATTCGCTCATATCAAAGAAGATACGGATACTGAATAATTGTAAGCTTGGTAAAAGCGCAAGTGCCCGGTTAGCAACATAGCATGAGAAGATTTAGGAATCAAATCAAGCCACTAAAAACAGGGAAATGCTGACGTTGGCGGCACACCCCCTGTTTTAGTGGCACGAACCGATGATGACCTATCTTAAGGCGATTAGTGAAGTCGCCTAGTTACTGGGCGCTCGAGTCCGACGTGGCTTATTCTGTCACGTTGTTATATTAGGCCTATGCTTTCTTACGCTATAAAAAATCACCAAAAAACTATTCAAAAATAAAATTTAACCATGAAGGACCCTCCCTTATACGATATTTGATTATCGTATAAGGTTTTTTTATAAATATGTATTGACATGATTCGTGCATATGTTAATATGTAATTACATTCATATGAATGAACAATCATATGAATGTACCTTCAACGATCTAAAATTATTTATGCAAAAAACGATTGATTTATTTTTAATGAGAGGCAGAAGGAGGGATTTTAAATGAAAAAAAATCACGCACATCATCATAACGATGAACACAGCCACAATCACGATCATGATCATGGGAAAGCACCAATTATTCTTTATTTTATTGGCTTGATCGTGGCAATTATCGCTTTATTTCTAAACGATGATTATCTATTGCTGCAAAATATTCTTTTTTCGATTGCGACAATCATCGCAGGGTACCATGTCGTTATTATTGAAGGTATCGGTGAGACAATTGAAAATACGAAACATAAAAGAAGATTTACACCGAATTCCCACATCCTCATGGGGTTAGCTGCTTTAGGTGCATCCTTATTGGGCGAATTTTGGGAAGGGACATTATTGATTCTTATTTTCTCTGGTGCGCATTTTCTAGAAGATTATGCTGAAGGACGGAGTAAAAGAGAAATCACCAAATTACTTGAAATGAACCCAACCACTGCGCGATTAATGGATGATAGTGGGAATACCACCTTCGTTGAAGTTAGCGACTTAAAAGTTGGAGACCGTTTACAAGTATTAAATGGGGATCAAGTACCTATTGATGGAAAAATATTATCTGGTAGCACTTCTATTGATGAATCATCCATAAATGGTGAAAGTATACCTAAAGAAAAGTCAAAAGGTGACGAAGTATTTGGCAGTACCATCAACGGAACAGGAACTTTCACTATGGAAGTAACAAAAGAAGAGAAAGACACGGTTTTCTCAAAAATTCTGCAACTCGTAAATCAAAACCAAAGTAATCAAACAAAAGCTGCTAGTATTATTCAAAAATTCGAGCCAAAGTATGTTAATTTCGTTTTAATTGCCATACTGTTAGTTATAGTAATGGCACCATTCCTATTGGATTGGTCATGGTATGAAAGTACCTATCGAGGACTTGTCTTATTAGTAGCATCGGCACCGTGTGCACTTGCTGCTGCAACTGTGTCAGTCACACTGTCCGCTACGTCAAACCTCGCCAAACGTGGTGTACTTTCAAAAGGAGCGTCTTATCTCTCACAACTCGCAAATATTAATGCCATCGCTTTTGATAAAACAGGCACTTTAACAAGAGGAAAACCGCAAGTTACCAATTACTTCTTCTCAGACTCCATAGATGGAACATACATCATTGATATTGTAGTTGCTCTAGAAAGAGGATCTAACCACCCTTTAGCTAACGCAATTTTAGATAAATTTACTGCTCAAAATAAACTAGACATTGACATCACAAATCAAATTGGTAAAGGGTTAACCGGAGATTATAATCAAAATAATTATCGCATTGGGAAACCAACTTCTTTTCATAATGTACCAAATGACATCGCTGATTTAAATGATGAATGGGCCTCTGAAGGTAAGACAGTGGTATATGTAGCTGAAAATGAAAAAGTAATTGGGATTATTGCTTTAATGGATATTCCTAATAAAGAAGCGAAAAAAACAATTGATTACTTCAAAAGCCTCCATATCCACACCACTCTTATTACGGGTGATTCTGAAATGACAGGTAAAGCCGTTGCGAAAAAGCTAGGTATAGATGAAGTCATTGCGAATGTTATGCCAGATGATAAAGCGAACATCATTAACTCGCAGAAAGAAAACTATGGAGTTGTCGGTATGGTTGGTGACGGTGTGAATGATGCACCTGCTTTAGTTAACGCCGATGTTGGTATTGCGATGGGCGATGGGACGGATGTTGCAGTAGAAGTATCTGATTTAGCTTTAATGAAAAACGATCTATCGAAACTCGTAAATGCTCACCGCATTTCTAGAAAAATGAACCGGGTGATTTGGCAAAACATTATATTTTCCATGTCAGTTGTTGCCTTTTTAGTTGTGGTGAGTTTTCTTGGATTAACGGATATCGCAATTAGTGTCATCATCCATGAAGGCAGTACTTTAGTCGTCATTTTAAATGGACTTCGCTTATTGCGCTCCAAAAATAATGTATTACTTACGGACTGACAAACAACAGAAGCATAGATATAAATCACATTGAACTGTCTTCAACTGCATATTATGCATTGGTTGACGGTTTTTTTTCTAAATATACTGTTGATGTTGTTCATTTTACGGTGTGCAATGAAAAATCAAAGAGAGCCAAAAACCCTTGATACGAAAAGGTTTCTAGCTCTCCTCCTACTATTCCCACTCAATCGTAGCAGGTGGCTTGCTCGTTACATCATACACTACACGGTTAATATGAGCTACATCGTTCACGAGACGGGTTGAGATTTTCTCCAAGACGTCCCAAGGGATACGCGCCCAATCGGAAGTCATACCATCAATGGACGTTACCGCACGAATACCAATCGTATAATCATACGTGCGAGCATCTCCCATGACACCGACACTGCGAATATTCGGTAACACCGTAAAGTATTGCCAAATATCTCTATCTAGTCCAGCTTTCGCAATTTCCTCACGTAGAATTGCATCGGATTCACGAACAATCTCTAATTTTTCTTCCGTTACTTCCCCTAGTACACGAATAGCAAGCCCTGGACCAGGGAAAGGCTGGCGCCAAACGATACGCTCAGGTATACCTAGCTGTGTTCCTAATTCACGAACTTCATCTTTAAACAATGTGTTTAACGGCTCGATTAATTCAAACTGCATATTTTCAGGAAGTCCACCAACATTATGATGTGATTTTATCGTCTGAGCTGTTTCTGTACCACTTTCAATAATATCTGTGTAGAGCGTTCCTTGCGCTAGAAAGTCCATATTTTTAAGCTTCGCCGCTTCATCATCGAATACGTAAATAAATTCATTTCCGATAATCTTACGCTTCTTCTCTGGATCGTCGACACCTTTTAATTTCGTTAAGAAACGATCCTTAGCATCAATCTTAATAATATTCATATGAAAATCATCCGCAAATACTTTCATCACATCATCAGCTTCATTTTTACGAAGCAACCCGTGATCGACAAAAATACAAGTTAACTGATCACCAATTGCTTTATGAATAAGTGCTGCAACAACAGAGGAATCAACGCCGCCACTTAAAGCACATAATACGTTTCGGTCACCGACTTTTTCTTGGATTTTCTTCACTTCCAAGTCAATGAAATTCTCGATCGTCCAGTCACCCTTACTGCCACACACCGCAAAGACAAACTGCTTTAACACATCATTTCCGTACTCGGAATGACGTACCTCCGGATGGTACTGTACACCATACAGCCCCTGTTCCTGATTACTAATAGCTGCAATAGGTGTCGAAGGACTGGTTGCATCCACTTGGAAAGATGCTGGAGCTTCTACCACTTTATCCCCATGACTCATCCATACAGTTTGCTGCTTCGGTGTACCTGCAAAGAGTGTTGGTTCTCCTTGAACGTCCATTTCCGCTTTTCCGTATTCACGGTTTTTAGCCTTTTCTACTTTACCGTCAAAATGTAAGGCCATTAATTGCATGCCGTAGCAAATTCCTAATACTGGGATACCTAAATCAAAAATTGCCGAGTCACAGCGGAAGCTATTTTCATCATATACGCTATGTGGCCCTCCAGAAAGAATAATACCTGTCGGGTTTATTTCCTTAATCTCTTGAGCTGTTAACTTATGAGAGTGCAACTCACTATACACGCCAAATTCTCTGATGCGTCGTGTAATTAATTGATTGTATTGGCTACCAAAATCCAATACTAAAATCATTTCATTTGTCTTCATGTACGTTACTCCTATCTATAAAATAATCCCACTTACTATAAGTTCCTCTAAAACAATTACTGCATAATCACTAGCCTGCTCCCCTACAAACTAGTAAGCAGACACACCTCTACCTGTCCTGTTCATCATTTGAAAAAAACCTTCTCCTGTGGCAACCCCTCATTAGAAAAACTTGACTACCGTCAAATTTTCTGGAGATGAAATGCCGTCGTTTTGCTTAAACGATAAACCTAAACGTTTTATACTTTTCCGCGCAAGAAAAGCAAAGCAGGAGCAAAAACAAAAAGCTGCATCCTTACTTTTTGCGACAACAACATGCAAAAAGGCAGAATCCAGCTGTATTGGAAGTTCTGCCTTCATAGTCAAAGCATTTACGGTGCTCTGGTAGATACTTTCGACCCATATTGTCGAGGATATACGAACGGCAAACAATTATTCTTGTTACGTTATGTTCTTATTCTACATAACAAAACGAATGCTGGTCAAGACAATATTCGTTTTATTAAATTTTGCCATAATTGCGCCACCTCTGTTTTAGAAACATGCTTATCGTCATCTCTGTAAATGAGCCGTTCATAATGCTCCGTAAGCTTCTGCATATCTGTCGTTTCATACTTTTTATCAATCTTCATTGCATACTCTCGTAACGTTTCCCCAGGGCGTTTTGCCTCCCCTTGTTTTTGTAACACTTTCATCAAAAAGTGATACGCCTCCTGTTGATTTTCAAAATTATTATCTTTTGTAAACTTACGACGTACCCATTTAGATTGCAAGTGAAGCCTCCTTCTGTAAACAAGAATGAAGACAATGAGTAAAAGCGCGATACCGATAGCGGTTGGTAACATCCACTCCATTGTAGTTGGGCCCGAGTTAGATGCAGCAGCTGATGCGACTTCGGACTCCTCTTCTTTTTCCTCCTCAGGCGTTGTTTCTTCCGACTGCTCCTCATCCTCTGTCTCCTGTTCTGACTGTTGCAAGGAATCTTGTTGCTGCGTTTCTCCACTTATAGGCTCATTCTGAAAGTCGGATAAATTCGAGAATCCCTTTGTTGGTTCAAATGGAACCCATCCTGAACCAGGAAAATAGACTTCTACCCATGAATGCGCATTGGAATTAGTTATTTCATAGGTGTTTTTTTCACTTCCCGCACCCACTAATTCACCACCGGTAAATCCTTTCGCCCATCTTGCAGGAATATCCAGCGAACGTAACATGACAACCATCGAGGTGGAAAAATTATCACAATATCCTGCCTTAGAATCGAATAAAAATTGATCCACATAATCTTCGTTTGCTTCAGGCACAGGAACATCTGTCGTTTGATACGTAAAATCGGTGCTGGAGAAGTAGCTTTCAATCGCCTTTGCTTTATCGTACTGCGTCTCTTCTTCAGCAGTAATATCTTTTGCCAATTCAATTACTCGATCTGGAAGCGTCTCTGGAATTTGCGTATATGCTTCCATAGAGTTATCTGAACTGGAAGCTTGTTGCAAAGCTTCAATTTGAAAAGTAGGATAGCCATAATCAACCGTATAATTTTCTAATGTAATCGGATCATTGGCATCATCCATTAACTGAATTGCTTCCGAAGACATATCAAAATACGGCTCCCCTTCAGGTGCCTCTACATGATCGAAACCGTACGGATAAACGAGCTTATCAAGTGCTTCATCACCTTGAAATTCGATCGTAGCTTTCTTTGTTTCTAGATTAACATTTTCTTGAAACATTGGTGGTATTTTACCCAATTCTGTATAAGCAGAATCATGACTCTTTTCCCATCCTTTTCCTGTATACACATCTTTTGTCTCTACACGCCAGTAATGTTCTTCATCGGCCTCCGCTTCAAATACTGGTGTATAATCTTGTACGAAAGAACCTCCTAATCTACTGTCATCTTCTCCGTAGCCAACCTTTTGAATTCCGCCATTTCCTTCTCCAGAGAAGCCTGCATTTTCTGCACTGCTTTGAATAAACGGTACGGGATCAGGCCATTGAGGAGAAAATTTTGGTGCAGCTAACCCAACAGCTGAAGAAAATAAAACAATCGCAACTAATGGCAGCAACCAAACCGCAGATTTCTTAGCTAATGTAAAACGAAGCGCTTCTCGATCCATCTCTCTCATAAAGTGGGCTAACCCTAAAGCAAGCAAAGATATAATGAAGGATCTAATGATTGCAGCAGTACCATCATAAACTGTAAATGTGTCTAACACTGCCAAATAAGCAATCGTCAGAAATACGAACATAAAGACACGTTTTCTAATGACAAACCAATAATGTAGTAAGTAGCTCATTAACCAGATTAAAATAAGAAACATCGTACTACGAAACAATGGCGTGAACTCATACCATGTTCTGTTAAACAATGCTTGCGTATTTAAGATACTATCTTGCAATAACTCTCCTATCCATAACGGGTTTAAAAAACTCGTCGTAAAAAATAGACTATTTACCACGAATAGTAATGCTGCCCCCTTCAAGATAAACGACAGCCACCATCTAACCTGCATAAAAGAAAGAAGAAAGCATAGAACGCCGTAAAGCATAAACATACTAATATTTGTCGTATCCGTCACTTCTTGCAATGGGTAGAACCATTCTAGAAATAAAATGAATCCGCAAATATAAAGAATCAACGTATAAAAAGTAACAGGACTCGACTTTTGCGTACTCATATTTTTTTCACCTCTAACGGGTTTTTCATTAATTCACGCTCTGTCATTTCAAATACATCTACTCCAAAAGCTTGTAACTGACGAACAAACGGAGCCGAAAGGGTATGTTGTTGCGCAGGCTGAATAAACAAAATGCATATATGTTTCGCTCTTTGTCTCACCTTTTTCATCATCTCTACGAACGGTTTATCCATATTTCCTACAACGAATAAAAGGGTACCCCCGCTAACGAGCTTCGACCATTGGTTCTGAATGCCCATTGAAAACATGTCATTTTTACTTGGCTGTAGTTTTGTTATATGTTCTATTAATCGATTAAAGTCTCCTTGCGCATGTATAGATGCAAAAAAACTTGTGTCTTTTCCGACGGTAAGTAATCCAGATTCCACCGATTGTTTCTTAAAATGAGTAAGCAAAGCATACGTTACTTCTACCATTCCTTCAAAAACAATCGGATTTGATATATTACAAGCTTCTAGGACAATGATTCTGCTCGTTCCTCTTTCTTGCTCAAACTCCTTTGTCATCATCGTATTTTTTCTTGCTGTTTGCTTCCAGTCAATCCAAGACACACGATCTCCAGGTAAATATTCCCTTATCCCTGTCGCTACATTGACATTGTTAAGTCGTAACGATGAGCTGAGTACATTGCCTTCCTGCTGATTACGCATTTGTTCATCTAATAGGAGCCGGCGAGCATTTGGATAGACAACGAGCGAGTCATTTACAGCATACATATGATCTTTTTTAACAAGCCCAAAAAAATCTCCTGTCCGTATCCGTACCTTTTGAAAGGAATGTATACCTCTTGGAATTTGTTCTAACTGATAAGAAAAAGAAAATGTTCGCTTAAAACCTGGAAACAGAACCCGTTTCATTCTCCGTTCAATAAACAGTTGATCAGCTTGGTGCATATACTGATATTTTTCTTTACCGTTGTCCACCTTTTTCAATGAATCTGCTAACATATCTTCTATGATGCAGTAATATAAAGGAAATGGTAAACGACGTTTTATTTTAACCTTTACGGTAACCGCTCCACCAGCGTCGGTTACATAATGGGAAAGCTTTCTACTAACCTGCCATTTGCGAATTGGATATAGTAAAATCACTGCTTCGTATAACAATATAGGAAGAAAGCTAAAAAATAAAAACCAACTGACAAAGCCGCCTTGAAACATAGCATACGAAAATAACAGCAGGAGGATAGTAATCAGAAACAGACTGCTTACAATCATTCGAAAGCGGTATTTCATTAAAGCAATTCCTTTCGTATTGGTATTTCAGTTTGTTCGATAATCATTGCAATAACGTCACTAGCAGTTTCTCCACTATACCTTGCTTCCGAGCGCAAGATGATTCGATGTGCTAAAACATAAGGAGCCAAATATTTCACATCATCTGGTAAAACATAGTCACGTCCTAAAATAAAGGCATATGCCTTTGCAGCTTTCATCAAAGCAATCGACCCTCTTGGGCTGACGCCTAAATAAATTTGCGGATGTGTTCTCGTACTTGTTGCTAAATCAATAATATAATGTTGCACATTTTTATCGATATACACATGCTTTACTTCATCTTGGATATGTTCTAATTCTTGTTTTGTTAACACAGCTTCTACACAATCAATAGGATGCACCTGCGAAGTACGTGTGAGCATTTCCATTTCCTCCACAAACGTCGGATATCCCATGTTTAATTTTAAAATAAATCGATCTAATTGTGCTTCTGGCAATGGATACGTACCTTCATATTCAATTGGATTTTGAGTAGCCATGACAAAAAAAGGACGAGCTAGAGGAATCGTATTACCATCCACAGTGACATGTTTTTCTTCCATTGCTTCTAACAGGGCGGACTGTGTTTTTGGAGAAGTTCGATTGATTTCATCTGCTAATATGATATTACCGAGAATTGGTCCACCACGAAATTCGAACTCTAGTGTTTTTGGATTAAAAATGGATACACCTGTAACATCGGAAGGTAATAAATCAGGGGTAAATTGTATTCTCCTAAAGTCACAATCTAAAGACTTCGCCAACGTTTTTACAAGCATGGTTTTCCCAACACCTGGTACATCCTCTAATAGCACATGCCCTTGTGCTAATAAAGCAACGAGACTTAAAACAGCAGGTTCTTCTTTGCCGATCATTACTTTTCTTATATTTTGTAAAACATTTTCTATTTTTACATTATATGACATTGTACTCTCCATAAAATAAGCCCCTTTCTATATAAATTATAACAACCATTTCTTCCTACGATAATGATGTTCATGCCTCTTTTTTTACACTATAAGAGAGGATGAATTTATAGTGTAAGTCAAACGACGGCGGTTATTGCCCTAACATTGGCAATAAGCCAAATTTATTTCATCATCTTTCTCCCTAATCTAACTATACTAGAAAAATAGTGCAAGCTAAAGAAGGAGATACTAATAGATTTAAAATTCTATACTTCCATCACATAGATTTCCCATTTCTAGTATATCCACATATTCATAGTTTATACGATAGCTTGCAAACGAACAGGATACTATCATACACCTTTCAAACAATATAAAAATGTTGGAGTTTATCCTATAGCAAAGCCAAGTTTTTTTATGTACTACACATGGTAGGAAAGAAGTTCAAAATGTAAGTAAGATCTCGTGAAAAAATGTGAATTTCAGCGAATTTCTTATCAATTCAACAACTTCCCACTAAATTCCAAATAAATAGAACCTCGCTACCCAATTAGATTGAATACGAGGTTCTTTTCATGGCATATTGTCACATCAGTGATCATCTTTATTAATAAGAAATTGGCGCACCAGGGCCTAGTTCAACTCCGATTAACATCCAAATAACAAGCATAATTGTCCATCCAATAAGAAAGAAAATAGAATAAGGAATCATGGTTGAAACAAGTGTACCTATCCCCATTTTCTTATCATATTTTTGTGCAAAAGCGATAATGATCGCAAAATAGGTCATAAGTGGTGAAATAATATTTGTTGATGAATCGGCAATACGATAGGCCATCTGCGTTAATTCTGGTGAATAACCTAATTGCATCATGATTGGCACAAAAATCGGCGCCATCATCGCCCATTTTGCGGAGGCACTTCCAATAAAGATATTGATAAACCCTGCTAATATAATAAACACGATTACTAAAGGGATACCTGTTAAATCAATACTTTGCAAGAAGTCCGCACCATAAACTCCTAACACTAATCCCATATTAGACTCGTTAAAATAAGCAACAAATTGACCAGCAGTAAATGCTAGCACAATGAACATCCCCATGGAAGCCATTGTGTCGGAAAGTTGATAAGCGACATCCTTGTCATTTTTCACTGCCTTCGTTACAATACCGTAAACAAGACCCGGAATAAAGAATAAAATCGCAATAATTGGTACAAGGGAATCCATAAATGGCGACTCAATAATTGGTCGCTCTCCTGTTCCACGCATTGGAGCTCCTTCTGGAACAACGAGTAGCACTGCTAAAATAAGAGACACCACTATAGAAACCGTCGCCCATATAAGACCTTTCTTTTCTAGGCTTGTTAGCTTTTCAACTGTTTCTTCGTATTCTCCTTTGTATGTACCTAACCTCGGTTCAACAATTCGTTCTGTTACCCATGCGCCAATAAGTGTTAATACAAATACAGATGCACCAATAAACCACCAGTTCATGGCTATACTCATGCCTTCAGCATAAGCAGGGTCAACGATGGCAGCTGCTGCAATGGTAAGCTCACCTAACAATGCATCTGTCCCTGATAACACTAAGTTCGCACTAAAGCCCCCAGAGACACCTGCAAAAGCAGCAGCTAACCCAGCTAATGGATGGCGACCAACAGCAGCAAACAATAATGCTCCAAGCGGTGGCAATACGACGTAACCAGCATCAGAAGCGACACTTGACATGATCCCTGCAAATACTAAACCTAATGTAATAAATCGATTGGGAACCGCTAACACGAACCCACGCAAGATAGCGCTAATTAATCCTGCTCTTTCGGCAATTCCAATTCCAAGCATCGTCAATAGGACTACGCCAAGTGGGGCAAAGCCAATAAAGTTATCCGTCATACTTGAAAATATATAGTTGATTCCTTCGCCATTTAATAAATTTTTTATCTCAACCATTTCTCCTTCTTCACCTGGGTGCTCAACACTAATACCCAGCGGAGACAAGGCTGCTGACAAAAGCAAAACCATTAAAGCCAATATTGCGAATAATGTGACAGGATGAGGTAATTTATTACCTACCACTTCTACCCCATCCAACGAGCGTTGGAATAGTCCTCTTTTCTTCCCCATACTTTTCCCCTTTCCAAATATCAGCAAAAATTTTCTTGTCGCCAAGTATTACGGCGAAAGCCTTTATTTTTCTTATCCTATGAACCAAAAAAATCTTTATTTCCTACTTATTGCTAGTGAACAAACCAAACGTCTACATGTGATATAATATTTAGAAAAATGTAATTACAATGCAAACGCATACTACTTATTATATATGTGATTGTTACGCTTGAAAATAGGAAAACAATAAAAACTACTAATGTTATTTTTAACAAGATTAAAAAAATTAATTTAAAATCAAAGTAAATTAGAAAAGCATGCCTTTTCTAAATCTATGACATTAATCTCTCCAAACTTCGAAAAAGTACATGATCTCATACAAGTTTAACCATCTAAGAGCCTAGCTCCCTCTTAAAAAGTAACACAAAATCTAAATTACCTGGTCTTTTTAAGAGGAATAAACTCACGTTAAATTTGTATCATGCACACGCCTATTACATAGGATTGTAATATGGGTTTCTTTTCATCCCTTGCCATAGGTCAGTTTCTTCCAATTGATAAGCTAATTGTAATAACCTATGTTCTTCTCCCTTATTAGCCGTAACTTGTAAGCCTAAAGGCATATTTTCACTTGTTACATGAAGTGGTAGAGACATAGCAGGCTGTCCGGTTAAATTAGCCAATTGAGTAAATGGCGTATAGGTTAGACTCGGTAAAAACATATCATAAATAATCTCTTGTTTCTCATTTGCTTTGGCATTCTCCATTTTTGTTATCCACCGTTTTTTCTCTATATTATCCCACGATAATTCTCCGACTTTAGGTGCTGTGAAAGCAGTAGCAGGGGTAATATAGAAATCATAGCTTTTATGAAAATCAGCCATTGCAGCTGCTGCCACATCCCATGAAGCAATACTGGAGGAAAACGCAGCTGCTGATACAGACTGCCCAGCACAATGCAACAGCCATGTTTCCAATTCCACATCATCACTAGTAATCTTTCTTCCAATCATTTTCTCTAACTGCATACCGACAGTAGCGATTTCTCCACTATTCATTAAATAATAGTTTCGCATAAGTTCCTTTCCATCAATAGGAGGGTCATTTTCCTCGATTTGGTAGCCTAGCCGCTCCAACCATTGAACAGTTTTCATGACCGCTTCTTTGGCTTCATTGGATACAGGCGTACCGACAGGCGATGTAACAGAATAAGCGATGCGAAGCTCTTCTTTTGGCGGTTGCTTCATCGTTTCCAAGTAGCTTTCCAAATATAGCGGTGCTTGAAAGGCAGCTTCAGGCTGACTTGTCTGTAATACATCCAGCATTGCCGCACTATCTCGCACACTTCTTGATAAGACAAAATCAATCGCAGCACCGTGCCACTGGCGACCTGCTCCCGGACCTACTGGTGTTCTCCCTCTCGTCGGCTTTAAACCGAACAGCCCTGTAAAAGAAGCAGGTATGCGAATCGACCCCCCGCCATCGCTAGCTCCTGCCAACGGAACAATGCCAGCTGCAACCGCGGCTGCCGAACCGCCACTTGATCCGCCTGGTGAATATGCCACATTCCAAGGGTTTCGAGTTGGACCATCTGTTTCAGGTTCCGTAATATTTTTCAAGCCAAACTCTGGTGTATTCGTATGACCAATAAATTGAAAACCAGCATCACGAAAAGCACGCACAAAATGAGAATCTTGTTTTGCTACGGGAGCATACTGTTTCAATAACTTGGAACCCGAAGTCGTCCGCTCCCCTTTTAATTGTTGTCCCGTATTCTTTAGCAAAACAGGCACACCACGAAACGGCCTATTATACGTAATATCTTTCCATTCTTGAAGCGCTTTTTCTTTACGTTCCGAAATAACCGCATGTAAAGTTGGATTCACTTGCGCAAGCTGTTCTAACGAAGCTTGCAAGAGTTCTTCTTCAGTCGTCTCACCTTTTTTTACTAAATCAGCTAAATCCACTGCATCATAGTTTCTAAATTCGCTCGTTTTCACTACTGCACCTCAATACCCATTTTCCATTAGTCTAACATTAATAAATAGTTATTACCAAATTGCTACTCTTCTTCTAGCCGCGTTTCATCTGCACTATCTTTTTTCCAAGATGGATCACCGTAGTGGTGTAATCTCTTATTTATTTTATACAGCAAAAACGGAATGATGAACGCAATCCCTGTATAGAAAATTTGTCTCCAATCAGGTAAATATTCTGTCCAATAATTCATGATTTAGAGTTCCTCCTTTTAGAAGCTTCGGAGCTGGTCTTTTTTTTCACAGATGCAATGATAAACAACACGACTGCTGTTAGTGTAGTAATTACTAACCCATATATACTTACAAAATCACCGAATTTTTGGACATCCATCACATCTTCAGGGGTCATTGCCACAAAAAACAACATCGGCGTTAAAACTAATATATAGTGCATTTTCTTTAGATTAAAAACAGACTTCAAAGCATATAAAGATGAATCAAAAGCCATTGTGACCGTATTAAAAACAGCCATCATCCAAATCACAAAGAAAATAGAATCGAACCTCTCAAAGAACCCTCCGGGTATTTCAATTTCTTTCGCAATTTCAATAATTGGATAATTGACATTGGCTGTTCCGGCATAGCCGAACACACCTATACACATAAAATAAATAAATATATAAAATATAGGAACCATTGTCATACCATAAGCTGCCTTTTTAGGTGCTTTATCTGGTTTACGTACTAGCGACGTGTAAAAAAATAAAATAAATAATCCGGTTAAGGAAAATATGCTATTCTTCATAGCACCTGCGTATCCTTGGATATCCGTTTGGAATACTGGTAGAAAATTGGTGGCATCATACCAATTAGTAGAAAATATACCGACAAAAACAATGATGAAAATAATGATCGGAAAAAACATCATATTTAATCGAAACAAACCTGCTCTTGACCCAGAAACCGCGTAGCATACTACAAGAAGAAAGCTAAGAGAAATCACTTCTAACGGTGTACGATCAAACAAATATTCTTTAGCGATATCAGCAATAATCCGTAAAACAAAACCTGTAATAAAAACGCCTTGCAAAGCAAGTAAAATAGTTAGTATAGTAGCTATTGGCTTTGATACTAAAAGGGACGCAAAACTTATAAAAGGCTGGTTCGGATACATCGAAGCAACTTTTACAATTAACCAAGTTATGGCAACAAACAAAATCCCGGCCCCAAGAATCGGAATCCATCCGTCAGACCCTATTGTGTTCTCTGCGATTAAACTTGGTAAACTGAGAACGCCTACGCCAATTGTAACGGATGGAATGGCAATCATTAATTCATTATCACTGATTTTCTCATCTGCATATTCAAACTGGCGCATCTTTTATCCCTCCGTGTTATTTGCAGAAATTTTATCTTTCGTTTGTAAATACTCCGGCCTTTTTCCTAACATTGGTGCTGGCATACGTAAAACCAAGTCCTTCCAATCGTTAAAAAACGTCGGCGCATAAGGAGTGGAATAAGGAACGCCAAAGCTCTTTAAATTGACAATGTGAATGTTGACCATAATATACGCAAGAATAACACCATACAAGCCTAAAAAAGCCGCTGCTACCATAAATCCGAATCGAACCATTCGAAAGGAAATAGCGACACTATACATGGGGATTGTAAATGATGCCACTGCCGTTAAAGCGACTACAATAACCATAATTGGACTTACAATACCTGCTGAAACAGCTGCTTCTCCAATAACCAATCCTCCAACAATACCAATGGTTTGCCCAATTGTTTTTGGTAATCGCGCACCGGCTTCTCTTAACAGTTCCATGGTAATTCCCATTAATACAGCTTCAACAAAAGCAGGAAATGGCACACCTTGCCTTGTTGCCGCAATCGAAAAAGCTAACTGGGATGGAATCATCCCTTGGTGATAGGAAACTAAAGCAATATACAAAGCCGGTAGGAACATGGTTATAAAAGCTGCTAAATAACGTAACACTCTTATCAATGAACTAATTAACCAACGCTCGTAATAATCTTCTGGTGATTTAAATGCTCCACCTATTTCTGTAGGTGCGATGAGTACAAAAGGGGTTCCATCAAGCAAGATAATAAATTTACCTTTTGTGAGGGCAGAAGCTGCTTTATCAGGTCGTTCACTATTAAATATTTGTGGAAAAGGAGACAAGAAACTATCTTCAATCCATTGCTCAATATATCCCGATTCCATCGCATCATCTGTGTCAATGGAGGATAACCTTTTTTTAACTTCCTTTAATAACTCTGGGTGAATAATCCCAGATATATAAGCTAATACAAGCTTTTTCTTTGACCTTCTTCCTATGTCATATTCTTTGAAATGTAGATTAGGGTCACGTATTTGTCTTCTGATTAACACCATATTGGTGTTTAAGTTTTCTACAAACCCTTCTCTTGGACCACGAATAAGTGCTTCTGACACAGGTTCCTGTATCGCACGACTTTCCCATTCTTTGGTCTCTAATAACAAAACACGCTCCACGCCGTCAAGCAAAAGTACAGAGCTTCCTGACAATAATCCAAGTGATAATTTATCCATGGTATCTACATTTTTTATGCCAGAAATACTAATTAATTGTTCATGAATAATAGCTAATAAATTCGATGTATTTAATTCTTCTGTTTGATTACTTTGCTCCAATCTCTCCAATTCCCTTAGAACATTTTCTTCAATTTGCTGTTTATTACTCAGTCCATCAATATAGATAATCGCACAGGCGTGCTTTGCCAAATAGAAGTTCCTTACGACTAAATCAACAGGGTTTCCGAGCATTTTCTGAATACTGTCGAGATTCTCCTTTAAAGAAGATGTCAAATATGTATTGAAATTATTAGCATCTGTTTGCGTGTTTTGATTGTTTCTTTTTATTACTCGTCTTCCCATGCCATCACATCCCTTTTATGAACTTCCTTTTTCTTATGCCCATCACATCCTCCTTTTATTCATCCGTATAAAATTCTAGGATCTGACAAAACTAAACGTCACATAGATAAAGTGAGCTATTCAATAACGGTTTTTTATGATTATGCTGATTGAATGAAATGAGAGATTATTTTTTCACGTGGTATACAACATAGTACAAATCGAACAGGAAGGGAGTTATATTATTGAATAATTTATACACGAACTATTTTACAGCTTCAGATATTTCAACGTTATGGGACACTTACGAAAGTGATACGATTATAAAATACGGCATGAAACATTTTCTTCAACATGTAGAGGACCCTGATATTCAAAACATATTACAAGAAACATTACAGTTAATTGAAAGAAATATTCATCATATGGAAGAGCTATTTAAAAAAGCAAATTTTCATATACCTAAAGGATTTACAGACGAAGATATCAATTTAAATGCACCTCGTCTATTCTCGGACACCCTTTATTTAGAGTATATTTTTAATATGACATTTTTTATGTTAGACACATACAGTTTAGCTCTTTCCGTCGCAGATCATAAAGATGTCAACGATTACTACGCTAAAAATTTAAAAGCTGCTATTTCTTTAAATAAACAAGCAAAAGAACTAGAGAAAGAAAAAGCAATATACATTCGTTCTCCAAGAATACCTCATTCAGAAACCATCACATTTGTAGAAGATAAAAATTACATGACTGGGTGGCTCGGTGAACGCAGACCTTTATTAGGTATAGAAGTAACTAACTTAGTCTTTCACTCTAAACGCAATGCTTTAGGCCATGCTATGATTACAGGGTTTAGTCAAGTAGCTCAATCCAATGAAGTGAAGAAATTCTTCCAAAAAGGAAGAGATATATCCGGTAAGCATTTAGAAGTGTTTACATCTATTCTTCATGAAGATTTCTTATCCGATGGAGCACTTTTAAGAACTTCAGAGGTAACGGATTCTACAACTGCTCCGTTTTCCGATCGACTCATGGTGACCTTCGTTGCGAACCTCATCGCTTCCAGTATTGGACAATATAGCGTCTCTATGTCTAGAAGCCCCAGACATGATTTAAGTGTGCAATATGCACGTTTAATGGCAGAAGTAGGAAAGTACGCCAACGAAGGTATGAAGATCCTTATCCGTCATGGATGGCTCGAACAACCTCCCATGGCCGCTAATCGAAATGACTTAGTGGAATAGGTTGTCTATATGGATACAAACCTAAGCAAAAAAAGTAAAAAACTAGCAGCTATACTATGGAGTATTGCCTTGCCGGGATTTGGCCAATTATTAAATCAAAAGTATGTAAAGGGGCTATTACTAATTGGCTTAGAATTTATCATTAATGTTATGGGAAATTTTAATAAAGTCATTATTTATAGTTTTCAATTTAAGATTGAAGAAGCTATCGAAGGGACCAATTATTTATGGCTGATGTTTTATCCATGTTTATACTTTTTTGCCATCTGGGACGCCTACAAAGATGCTGGCGGAGGGGAAAGACCTTTTGCTTACCTACCACTAGTTTTTTCTGCATACTTTGTCACGATTGGGCTAATTTTTTCATCCAAACTTCATGTGTTTGGATATTTAATTGGCCCCATGTGGCTACCAATGCTATTCTTGCCTATCGGACTTAGTATAGGGGCTTTCATTCAATGGATTTTACTTAAAGTTTATACTAAAAAATAACGAACCCTCATTTTTTTAGAAAAACTTGGCTTGTCACCAAGTTTTCAGGAAGAAATGAGGGTTTAAAAATGCTAAGATACACACCTACTTTTTAAATAATTTATATAATTGAAAAAATAAATATTAAAACTACTACTATACGATACTTTATACTATTAGCCAGCATATGAAATCTTAAAAAGAAATAATTTTGATTTTTTCGCATATATAGAATATTAATTTTAAAATAGTATTGTAAATTTTCTAATAATCAGTGTATAATCAAATTAAGATGTTACTGGTTCAGATTGATTTTACATAGAGGTGAAGCGAATGACGGAAAATCCATTATTAGAAGTAAGCAATTTAAAAACGTATTTTTACTTAGAAAATAATTTTGTGGCTCGCGCAGTAGATGGTGTAGATTTCACAATAAATCAAGGTGAAACCTTGGCAATTGTTGGCGAATCAGGGAGTGGAAAAAGTATCACTTCCCTCTCGATTATGCAATTGATTAATAAGCCTGGAAAAATTGTAGATGGAACAATTTTCCTTGAAGGAGATAATTTATTAACAAAATCCAGTAAACAGATGACTAAAATACGTGGCAATGATATTGCAATGATTTTCCAAGAACCGATGACAGCACTAAATCCAGTCTATACCATTGGGAGTCAAATTGTTGAAACGATTCGAAAACATAAAAGCCTGTCCAAGCATGCTGCACGGGAAAGAGCTATTGAATTACTGAACCTAGTTGGATTTCCAAGAGCAAAAGAAGTTATGAACGAGTATCCACATCAATTATCGGGTGGAATGAGACAAAGAGCAATGATCGCTATGGCCATATCTTGTGATCCAAAGCTCCTCATAGCTGATGAACCTTCTACAGCCTTAGATGTAACCATTCAAGCGCAAATTTTAGATCTGCTCATGGAAATGAAAGAACGTTTAAATATGTCCATCCTTTTAGTCACGCATGACCTTGGCGTAGTAGCCGAATACGCAGATCGTGTACTAGTAATGTATGGTGGCCAAATCGTTGAGGAAACAACTGTCGAAGCTATTTTTGAAGAAACGAAACACCCTTATACCATTGGGCTATTAGAAAGTTTACCAAGTTTAGAAAAAGAAGTAAAACGGCTCGGTGCCATCAAAGGTTCTGTCCCTCCAGCCTATCTATTTCCTAAAGGATGTCGTTTTGCCGACCGCTGTCCGCATGTAATGGATCAATGCAGAGAATCAAATCCTGAACTATTATCCATAGCACCCACACATAAAGCACGCTGTTATCTTTATGAATTAGGAGGAGGCCATTCTCATGACAATCGAGCAAAAACAACTGCAGAACAAAAAATCTGAACAAGAGCAAAATAATGAAACCATTATGCAAGCAAGTCATATAAAAAAATACTTCCCCATCAAAGGTGGTATTTTCAAACATACAATTGGTCATGTAAAAGCTGTAGACGATGTTTCTTTATCCATAAAAAAAGGAGAAACACTTGGTCTTGTTGGAGAATCTGGTTCTGGTAAATCAACACTTGGGCGTGTGTTACTTCGTCTTTTAGAGCCTACAGAAGGTGAAGTCATATTTGAGGGCAAAGACATTTCCCATTTAAACAATCGGAAATTACGTGCATATCGAAAACATATGCAAATTGTTTTTCAGGATCCATTTGCTTCACTTAATTCTAAAATGAGTGTCGGAGAGCTAATTGAAGAGCCTTTACTCGTGCAAACTTCCGTTTCTAAATCAGAACGTAAGCAAATGAGTGTTGAATTGCTAGAGAAAGTCGGTCTACGAGCGAATGATCGTGCAAAATATCCGCATGAATTTTCTGGAGGACAGCGTCAACGAATTAGCATTGCACGGGCGCTTGCACTTAACCCAAAATTCATTATCTGTGATGAACCAGTGTCAGCACTCGATGTTTCCATTCAAGCTCAAGTGCTAAATTTAATGGCGGACTTACAGGAAGAATATCATCTTACCTACTTATTTATAGCGCATGACCTCAGCGTTGTTAAACATATTAGTGATCGTGTAGCTGTCATGTATTTAGGACGTATTGCAGAGCTTGCACCGAAAGAACAACTCTACCAAAACCCACTTCACCCATATACAAAAGCTTTACTATCATCTGTGCCATCGACAAATGTAAGAGAAAAGAGAGAGAAAATTAAACTTAGTGGTGATTTACCAAGTCCAGCGAATCCACCATCTGGTTGTGTTTTCCGTACACGCTGCCCTATGGCACACGACCGTTGCATAAGCGAAATACCAGCATTAAGCGAGATGGAGAAGGGGCATTTTGTTGCATGCCATTTGTACGAATAAAGAGAGGCTCGTTGGCACATCATCAATCATGAAAACTGAATTCCTAAGCCAAGGAGATGTTTTATACTTGTAACTGTAAAGTTATCAATGAATAAAAAGGCATTGGCAACAGAGATAAAAACACGCAGACTTTTCAAAAATGAAGAACACATTCTTATGGTACAACTACTCGCTATCTCTCACTCTAAAATAAAATGTTACATACATTTTTATTTTTCGGAATAATCCGTCCTTTATTCCGCTTCTAAACAAACCTTGAAGGGGGTGGTAACATCACAGAAAAAGAAAATCATGGCTTATCGTCACATCTTTATGGCAAAAGTTGGAGTTTTTCTTATCTTCCTGTAGTGCAAAAAAAGTAAAAAATGCGTGTAAATCTGTTCAAATAATAAGGGGGAATTGAAGCGTGTTTAACAAAAAATGGATGTTACTTTTCGTACTTATGTTATTCTTTAGTTTTGTATTAGTAGCTTGTAATGGTGATGACACCTCCGAAGAGGAAGGAAATGAAAGCCAAGCAAAAGAAGATGATGAAGCAAGTGGCGAGCCTCAAAAAGGCGGCACCTTGACTGGGGCAATGGATACAGCTCCAGCAGGAGTCTTTAATCCAATCTTTTACGAGGAAGCCTATGAGGCAAATATTCTTGACTTTACACACGAATCGTTAGTCGGGCAAACAAAAGAATTAGAATTTGAAGCCGAATTAGCTAAAGAGTGGGAAATTAATGAAGACCAAACAGAAATCACTTTACAACTAGAGGAAGGCGTAAAATGGCATGATGGCGAAGAATTCACTGCGGATGATGTCGTTTTTACGTACAAAGCAATAGCTAGTCCTGGCTATGTAGAAGCTGGTGGGATTCGTACAGAATACGTTGTAAGATTACTTGGATATGAAGCGTTCAACAATGAAGAAACGGATGAGTTTGAAGGGGTAGTAGCTGAAGATGATTACACCGTAACTTTTAAATTCGCAGAGCCTAATGTAACGATTTTAAAAGACGTCTCTTTTTCCATTATTCCTGAGCATATTTTTGCAGATGTCCCAATAGCTGAAATACCTGAACACGCTGCAACTTTAAACGCTGGCGAGGTAATCGGTACTGGACCATTTAAATTTACAGAAATGCTAGAGCGTGAGCAATACGTGCTAGAAAAGAACGCAGATTACTGGAAATCCGAGCCATATTTAGACCAAATTGTGTGGCGTGTGGTTGACCAGTCTGTCATGTTGGGTCTGCTAGAAAGTGAAGAAATTGACTTTATTGCTGACCCTAATGGCGTACCAGCACCTGACTTCGAAACAGTTGACGCACTAGAACATATAGAAATTATTGAACAACCTGACTTCGGGTATCAATTAATGGGCTTTAAAGTTAATCACCGTACAGATGCCGATGTAGAAGCCGGTGCTATTGAGCCGGACAACTGGGTACCAAATGAAGATATGGGTGAACTAAAGGTTCGCCAAGCAATGGCACATGCTATTGACCGCAAGGCGCTTGTTGATAACTTACTGTATGGCCATGGTTCCGTAATTAATGCTCCAATAGCACAACAATTTTGGGCTTACGATGAAGAAGCAACAACAAAATTTGAATTTGATCCAGAAAAAGCAAAATCACTATTAGATGAAGCTGGCTATGAGGATACAAATGATGACGGCTTCAGAGAAACACCAGATGGAGAAGAATGGGTGGTCAACTTAAACTATCCAACTGGAAATAAGCTACGTGAAGACTCTGCACCAATTATTGAACAGTTCTTAGAAGATGTAGGAATAAACATCGACCTACGTCAGCCAAAAGAAATGACCGCTTATGTAGAAGAACTAACCAATGATAATTCTGATTGGGATCTTTTCCTTCTAGGTTGGAGTTTAGGAAGTGCTGATCCAGATCCTTCAGGGCTATGGGGAGCAGACGCTGCTTATAATTATCAGCGTTGGAACAATGAACAGTCAGAAACATTATTGGAAGAAGCTATGCAAGCTCCTGAAGCATTTGAACAAGATTACCGTGCTAAAAAATATAGTGAATGGCAAGCAGCCTTCTCGGAAGACTTACCAGCTATCTTACTCTATGCACAAAATAAAATTTATGCCTTTAACGAACGGTTAAATGGTGTAGATCCAATGCCATATTCCTTTAATAATGAACCAGAAAACTGGTGGTTAGCCGAGTAATTAGTAACTACCTAAGAAAACATAAAGAGGTTAGGACAAATACTTGGCTTACCGTCGAATCTTTATGACGAAAGCTGTCGGTTTTCTTATATTACAAACCTTAAAACTGTCTACTTTCCGATATGTAACAAAAGATGTAAGGCGTAGATGAGCCCTCGAAATGCGTCACTTCGGAGGCTCATTGACGCCCACAAAAAACAGTGTACTTTTCCGTAACATAAATGATCGTCTCTTTCATTACTGTACAAGGTTTAAGGTTTGTTCCAGCCTCTTTTTTTAAAACAAGCCGTGCTTTATCATCAAATGATGACGATGAAAAATAACTGACAAATTAAATTTGCGTAATTTAAATGCCCAATGCAAAAAAACATTTATATTTACTTGACTTTTAGAAGAGATAAAGCACAAACTACTACTTCAGAAAACGTAGCTTAATACCTTTCTATATGCAAAAGCTATCGTTTTTCTTCTGTACTTTTCTATAATGAAATAACAATTTCATTTTATTAACATGTAAAAAGGTGAGCACCATGTACAAATATATTATCCGTAGAATATTAATATTCATCCCAATGCTGTTTGCCCTTACAGTGATTGTATTTGGTATTTCACAGTTAGCTCCTGG
>NZ_JABXHF010000091.1:0-13945 GCF_013393565.1 Virgibacillus sp. | reverse complement strand
AAAAAAAGGCGAGGCTTATTTAAGTGCGTCAAAAACCGATTAAATTTCCTTTTATCACCATAAATAAAATAATGCATCTTAAAACGAGCAATCTCATATATAAAAAGGAGCTGTCAGCAAATGCATATTATGCATTTTGCGACAGCTCCTTTTTTTATTTTATTTAATCAACAAATGATTCTACATGCTTAACTACATTTTCCACGGTAAATCCATATTCTTTCATTACTTTCTCCCCATTTGCAGAGGCTCCAAAAGTATCAATACCAATAATTTTCCCGTGTTCACCTACATATCTTTCCCAACCAAATGGAGACGCCATTTCAATAGCTATCCGATTCTTGACAGTTTGAGGTAGAATTTGTTCCTGGTAGTTTTTATCCTGTGCTTTAAAACGATCCCAAGATGGCATACTTACTACACGAGCTTCTATACCTTTTTCTTTCAGTTCAGCTTGGGCACGAATCGCTAATTGTACTTCCGACCCGGTTGCCAGAAGGATTACATCAGGCGTTTCTTTATTTGCTTCACTAATAATATAAGCACCTTTTTTAACACTCTCATACGCATGTTCTTTCGTACCAGAAAGTGTAGGTAAATTTTGCCTGCTTAACACAAGTGCTGTCGGTGTATCTGTAGATTCTAAAGCTAATCGCCAAGCTGCTTGTGTTTCGTTTGCATCAGCTGGTCGGATAAGCGATAATCCAGGCATTGCTCGTAGTGAAGCAAGCTGTTCAATAGGTTCATGCGTTGGACCATCTTCCCCTACCGCAATAGAATCATGTGTAAACACGTAAGTAACAGGTGTATTCATAATTGATGCAAGACGGATGGAAGGTCGCAAATAGTCACTAAACACAAAGAAAGTACCGGCGAATACATTTAATCCACCGTGTAATGCCATACCATTTAAAGCTGCGCCCATCGCATGCTCTCGTACACCAAACCAAATATTTCTACCAGCATAGTTTTTACGAGAAAAATCATCTTCCCCGTTCATGGTAGTTTTATTTGAGCCAGCTAAATCAGCACTACCACCAAAGAAGTTTGGAACGGTTTTAGCAATAGCGTTCAATACTTTTCCAGAAGATGCCCTTGTAGCTAGTGTATCTTGTTCTGGTTCAAAAACTGGAAGATCTTTGTCCCAATCAGCAGGAAGTTCACCGTTGAGAGCAAGCTCAAACTGCTTAGCTAATTCTGGGCACCTCTCTTTATACATTGCTAGATGTTGATTCCAGTTTTCCTCTTCTTCAACACCTCTTTTAACTATTTTTTGGTTGAAATCTTCATATACTTCTTCGGGCACATAGAAATCTTCTTCATGTGTCCATTTATAAAATTCCTTTGTCAGTTTCACTTCATCTTCACCTAATGGAGCGCCATGTGAAGCTGACGAAGCAGATTTATTTGGAGACCCATACCCAATGATGGTTTTCACTTCAATTAAAGTTGGTTGTTTTTGATTTTCTTGCGCTGCTTTAATAGCTTGTCTAATTTCATTGACATCATTACCATCTTTGACAGTTAATACTTGCCAACCGTACGATGCAAAACGTTTTTCAATATCTTCAGAGAAAGATTTATTTAAATCTCCATCTAAAGAAATATCATTAGAATCATAAAGTGCTATCAATTTACTTAATCCCAGATGTCCTGCTAAAGACGCCGCCTCATGAGAGATACCTTCCATTAGATCGCCATCGCTCACTATTGCATATGTAAAGTGGTCTACAACCGCAATATTTTCTTGATTATATTTAGCAGCCAAATGTGCTTCTGCCATTGCCATACCGACAGCCATACCAATACCTTGTCCTAAAGGTCCAGTAGTTGCTTCTACTCCATCCGTATGATGAACTTCAGGATGTCCAGGAGTCTTAGATCCCCACTGTCGAAAGGATTTTAAATCATCCATAGATACTTGATAACCTGATAAATGTAGTAAACTGTATAATAACATAGACCCATGGCCTGCCGATAAAATAAATCGATCACGATTAAACCATTTTGAATTTTTAGGATTATGGTTCATAAATTCGGTCCATAACGTATAAGCCATTGGCGCTGCCCCCATTGGTAGACCTGGGTGCCCAGAATTTGCATGTTCAATAGCGTCAATAGACAATGTACGGATTGTATTAATAGATTGTTGCTCAATTGTATTTGCCATTTCAGTGTAAACTCCTTTCATAATTATGCCTATATTCATTCTATAATGAAACCTACTTTGCTACAAGTGAAATCATGCACTTATAACAAAATAGGTATTGCTACTTCTTGTTATGCTTTTTTTGTAAATCTTTTACTTTTTTCGGTGTTACATCATTTCCCTCTGGATCAACTACTTTCATTGTTTTAAACTGATTTTTAAAAGATTTTCTTACACCCTGTAAGTATTCCTGGCGTAATTTTTTTTGTTCGTTTTGTTCAGAAATAGTTAGTCCGTCCACTTTGGATTTTCTTGCAAGCTCATTAATACGTTCGATCTTACCTTTTGAGAGCATCCATCTACCCTCCCTCATGCGTATATTTTTATTCTGTTAAATCATAAGTTTTCGGTGACAAAATTGCACTCTCTTTCATTGTACAATAGATGTCATTGATATAAAACAGGTGTGCTTATCAACATGATTCCTTTACAGTACCATATAAAAAAGAGAAGGGCAAAGAACTTGTCCTCCTGAGAATACCTTTATTTTTGTTTGCTTTCATATTCTTGATAGCGTCTATGAACAGTAGCCTTTGATACATTGTAACCTAGACCATTTAATGTATCAGCAATTTCTTTAAACGTCAGACCATTTTGTCGTAAATTAATGACTTCTTCAACAGGAAATTCTAATCTTTGCCTTCCTGGAGCTTCATTTCTATTCGAAAGATTTAAGGTGGGATCATATCCTTTTGCAATTGCCTGCTTCATCCCTCTTTTTATCTTTATATTATGTATTTTGCGTTGATACTCCTCCACAATCCCAACGATCTGCAACACCATGGAATCTGCTTCCGATAACTCTAACTTCCCTCCATGAAAGCTTGTATAAATAGGAATATGTAATTTCAGCAGCTGGTGAAAAAGGGCAATTTTTGTATTCCCCCTACCTAAACGAGTCTCGTCTTGAATCAATAAACAATCTGCCCTTTTTTGAGAAAAAATCTCTAACATCTTAAATATCCCATCTCGATCAATACTATATCCGCTCTCTTGCTCTTGTATACACGCTACCACAGTAAGTTGATATTCAGCTGCCAGTTTAACCAATTCCTGTTTCTGTCTTATTAATGATGTTTCTTGAGTTTCTTTGTCAGTACTTACCCTACAATATACAACTGCCTTCACAATGTTTACTCCTTCTATCATATTAACTCATTATAATAGAATAATATAAGAAACCTAATGTTAATGCAAAAGCTACAAGATAGAATGCGTCTGTTTTGGTCAGTTTTTGAAACATCTAATAGCCCTCCTTATACAATATAGAACTTTTGTTCGCTTTCTACCCCTATTATAACCGAACGCGTGATCTTGTCAAGTATTTTTCGAACGAATGTTTGCGCGAAGTTTTATCTAATGGTAAACTAAGGTTAATTAATATTATGCGCGAGGTGATAGATTCATGACTAAACTTTCCAAAAGGCAACAAATGATATTAGACTATATAAAAGATGAAGTAATGCAAAAAGGGTATCCACCATCTGTAAGAGAAATTGCCAAGGCTGTGGGTTTAGCGTCTAGCTCGACTGTTCACGGGCATTTAGCTAGAATTGAAGACAAAGGCTATATTAGACGTGACCCTACAAAGCCAAGAGCAATTGAGATCTTACATTTGGAAGAAGAGAATCCTATTCCAAAAGAAGAAGCACTTTATGCGCCTGTTATCGGGAAAGTAACAGCAGGCTTGCCCATAACAGCTGTAGAAAATATTGAAGAATATATTCCGCTTCCTGCAAATACGGCTAATCCTGATGATAGTCTATTTGTTTTAGTAATTGAAGGAGAGAGTATGATTGAAGCTGGAATTTTAGATGGAGATATGGTAATCGTTAAACAGCAAAACACAGCACAAAATAGCGAAATTGTTGTTGCAATGACAGCAGATAATGAAGCAACCGTAAAACGTTTTTTTAAAGAAAAAGATCATATACGATTACAACCAGAAAATGCAACCATGGAGCCGCTTATATACGATAATGTAACCATTTTAGGGAAGGTTATTGGATTGTATCGACATATACACTAAAAAACTGCCAGTTGGCAGTTTTTTTTGTGTATAAATATTGGGTTACTATGAATTTTGTTTTGTCATCATTCCCCCGTATAATAGACAGGACAATAAATATGCACATAGTAAACGGGGCTCTTTTCCTTAATTTGTGATAGATAAAACAATGAATAGCAGTATTCTTCTAGACGCAACTGATGTGTAATGGCATGTTCCTTTGCTTCATTCAATATTTCTTGCATCTTTCTCATATCAGAAAAAGGATTCCCGACAAAATTATAACGAAGTGCTGTTGGAAAACTAATTTTTTTGATATCTTGATCGATACTAGAAATAATGTTAGAGCAATATACTTCTCCTTTTTTAGGATGATGAAAATCTCTTAAGTTGTTTTGATAAACAATCATCGAAGTCTTATTCCAAAAAACATCTTCTTGGGAGTCATACAGATTGGATTCATTAATATTGAAGCCTTTATCATCAGCTGTAAAGTTAAATCCATCACAGGTAAATATATAATTATCCTTAACCACTTCCCACATATTTGGTTTTGTTTGAAAAGAGGCTAGCCTTCTATTTAACTCTTGTAAAAAATAGATTTTTTTATCTAATAACTCTCTCTCTAGCAATAATGTCTCTAAATAATTCTCGTTAAATTTCGATACATCTGTCAAATCTTTATAATCAAGCCAGTTCTTAATTGTTTTTAAAGGTACACCTAATTCACGCAACCAAGTTACATTACTAAACTTCAAAGCGTCATTCAAAGAATAATACCTATATTTATTATCTTTAACAACAGAAGGAGTAACTAAATTCTCTTTATCGTAATAGCGCACTGTATCACTAGACACTCCATGAAATTTGGCTATGTCTCCTGTTTTAAAATATTTCTCAGCCATATGTTAAAATCTCCTTTGTTTTGTCTTTAAAAGCGACTAGCATAAGGTACCTCTACTATCTGTAGATGTTATCTAACATACTACAGAATACGTTACAATTCTAAATTTATCAACAGACGGAACGCTACTTAACAAGACAAAAAAGAAGAAGAAATTGAAAAAGACCTGTAATGAACACAAGTCTTTTACTCTAGTAATATAAAAGGTGCCTGCTTGAATTCGTTTATTCAAGACTTGAGGATAACATATGGTATTAAAAACACTTTTATTTTAATTATTCAACAGCTGCGTTGCTTAATTGTGTCAGAATTTCACTATAAGACGGATATGGATGAATTGTATCCTTTAGTTTATGGAAGGGAATATGGAATGTTTTCATAAGTTGCAATTCGCCCAATAACTCACAGGCTCTTTCCCCTAAAATACTTGCTCCAATTATAAATCCATCTTGATCACAAATTATTTTGGCTTCTCCGGTTGTCTTTTGATCAACAACAGCCCTATCTAATTCAGAATAGCTTACTGTATAAACATTAAACTTGTCTTGAAATTTCTCCCTTGCTTCATTTTCAGTCATCCCTGTTCTAGCCAGTTCTGGATGTGTGAAGGTGCACCAAGCTGGGTGTTGCTCTATTGGGGTATGCATTTCTAAAAATGCATGTCGCATTGCCTGTTTAGCTTGAAATCCAGCCATATGAGAAAATAAATAAGGACCAACCACATCTCCTACAGCATAAATGTTGCGAACTGAAGTTTCATTATATTCATTAACTTCAATGCCCTTGTTAGTATAGCGAATCCCCAGATCATCTAAACCAATTTTTTCTATATTCGGCTTTCTACCTAAGGCAAACAATATCTGTTCTGCTTCAATATGTTCAAGTACATCGTTCCTATCTATAGTTAGGGTTGTAGTACAATTTGCTTGTTTTACTTCAAGCGCCTTCGCGGATGTATACAGTTGCACCCCTTCCTCTTCCAACGTACCCTGGAGCTGTTGTGCTAAGCCTTTTTCCTCTCTAAATAAAATACGGTCAGCCATTTCAACTAGTTTTACTTGCACTCCTAAACGTTGAAAAGCTTGCGTTAATTCAACACCAATAGGGCCACCCCCTACAACGATTAGATTGTTTGGTAAATCTTCAAGTTGAAAGACGTTCTCATTTGTTAAATAGTTAACCTGATTAATTCCTTTAATAGAAGGAATAAGAGCTCTTGATCCAGTGGCAATAACTATTTTTTCAGCAGTAATGGTTTCATGAGCTACACGTATGCTGTGTTGATCGTTAATTTTCGCATCACCTTGAATATATTCAATACCTGCAGCTTGTAATTGCTCTACTGCCTCCGCTTGATGCGCTTTTTCTATTAATTGACGAACTTTACTCATTATTTGCTTCCCGTCTACTTCAATGTTGGCATATTTTTTCGCCGCATGAATTTCATCAGCAAGTTGAATAAGTGCTTTACTTGGAATACAACCCGCCCAAGTACATTCTCCACCTGGCTTATATTTGTCAACTAATACAACTTTTTTTCCCATACTAATTGCTTCCATAGCGGTGTTTAGACCACCTGCTCCTGCACCAATTATTGCTACATCATATGTGAACATTGTACAACTACTCCTTTATCTATAGTTACTATGTTTGTAAGTATAAACTATGGAACGATTCCAGAGTCAATACGTATTGCCATACTCCGGCTTACAAAACTGGATACACAGAAATCTGTAGTTCACTCGAATCTGGTTTCTTGCGTTATATTTAGGTTTTACTTTGTATGGAAATCACAAGGATCATCCGAAGTGTAGTAGCATATTTTTCCACTCGGTATAAAAGTATGCGCAACCCACCTATACTTCGTCGTGTGTCACCTTCCAGCGCTCCCCTTTCTTGATAATATTTTAAACAAGGTATAGAATGCGAAACCGTCTTATTTTACAATAAGTAAAGTAACTATTCGCCCTTTACCGTGTTTATAGGAAATATTAACTAAAATATTTTTTTTTGATCTCTTTCCTCTTTTAAAATTTCTACAGCCTCTCTAAAACGTTGTGAATGTATAATTTCTCTTTCCCTTAAAAATTTCAAGCTATCGTTTAAATCAGGATCATCGGACATATCAATAATCCATTGATATGTCGCCCGCGCCTTTTCTTCCGCAGCAATATCTTCATACAAATCGGCAATAGGATCTCCTTTTGCCTGGATATAAGTGGCAGTGAATGGAGCGCCTGCTGCATTATGGTAGAACAACGCTCTATCGTGATTAACAAAATGTTCACCAAGACCAGCCTGCTTTAATTGTTCGGGAGTTGCATCTTTCGTTAATTTATAAATCATCGTTGCAATCATTTCCAGATGCGCAAATTCTTCAGTTCCAATGTCATTTAAAAGTCCTACTACTTTATCTGGTATAGTGTAACGTTGGTTTAAATAACGAAGTGCAGCAGCAAGTTCTCCCTCTGCTCCTCCATATTGTTCAACGAGAAATTTTGCCAACATTGGATTACAAGTACTGACCTTTACTGGGTATTGTAGCTTTTTTTCATAATACCACATCTTGGCTTCCTCCTATCCAAAATGATATGATATATAATTTTAAACTTGCCATGGCCAAGGGGTATCTTTCCAATTCCATGGATAGTCAGAAAAACTTTTTCCAAAATGCATAAGTGGTCCAAATTTCTTTTCAAAGTCCATTTTTAATTGCATCGTTTCCTTTGATAAATTATTAAATTGTTGAATAGCTTCAAAATCGTTAGGATGGGTATCTAAATAAAGGTTTAAATCAACTAGGACAAAATCGTTTGCTTGAATTTCTTCGAGCAGCCGATAATATTCGGGAGGCATTTGCTTATTCACCTTGTTCGTCTCCTTTATGAGGGTTTGGATAAGGACTATATAATTGAGGCCAAAGTGTACCATGATAGAGTGCTTCTTTTGGAGTGTTAAATTGTTTTAATCCATATGGTTGAAACCCCATATATAATTGAGGTGGAGTAGCATAACTTTTCACTTTACTGGGTTTACATGGATCATACGGACTTATATAAGGTTTCCAATATTTATATTGTGTGAACATAATTGTCTCCTTTCTTTATCTTCTATTTTATATATATGATTGTTACTTGCATTTATTCTTATTAATGATGCAGACAAAATGTACACTACCAAAGTTTAGCAGGTGCCTCAACATAGATAAATACAAATAAAGTTGATATAAATCTCCCATTAAGACTCTATGAAACAAAGAAACGAAGCACTAATATGCTTCGTCACCATACAACATTTCGTAATTCTTTTTCTTCATTACCAGTTTTCAGCACCCCATCTGATTGCGCTTTCAAGATAATGCTGTTTACGTTGTCTAAATTTATTATTGTATTTTTACTTTTGTACCAATTAGAATCATAGCGCTTTAAACTAAAGAAAAAATCATTTTTACTTTCTCGCTCCTCCTCTGTAACAACTTCAGTACCATCTGTCATATGAAACGTGATTATATATTTTTTCACTCCTTACACCTCCTTTATTTCTATAATATGATAAAATTAATAAATTTTCTCGTTTTACACCTTATCGTAAAATGAGCATTAAAATAAAGCGTCTTTTCATTACATAAAATAATCACTACAAAATTCACTTTATGTACTTACCATCGTAACCTAACTATTTTTTTGATTCAATTCAATCTAAACGTGCATAATCTATTTTTGTTCTGCTACTATAAATGCTAATTTTTAAGTATGTACAAAAACGTTCATTTACCGTACGCATTTTTGATTCCCAGTGTATATTACAACTGATAGGCCAGCACTTGTAGTAGCTGGCTTTTGGCTACCAAATCTATGCGAGTATAGGTCATCATGTCAAGTTGTAATTATTCATGTACATGTAAAGATTAGCACGCTTTAAGCGAAAGCGTACATACTTAGACAAGCAAAAAACCACATTTTGAAAGAGAGATATGTGCTAAGAAGAAAACCCTTCCACCGTCCTTGCTAAGCTTGTTAGTATCCTAGAAATATCCGAATTATAGTGATATTCTATAGAGTAAAAAGTACTCCCAACTATTGTTGTGCATCAATGTTTAATAAAATTTTCAAATAATGCTCCCCTTTCTTATTTTAGGAAACGACATCTTAAAGAAATATGTCCCCTACCTTCGTTTTCGCTATGTCAATATTTACATGGTTAATAGAATGAATTTAACAGTTAGGTTATTACTGATACGAGTAACTTTTTTTACTATTCTACTCTAACGTATTTATTACTTGCTGTAACATAATAAATTGCGCCTTTACTATTTTTGACCTTATACTGTTAGCCATTACCGACTTTTAATTTGTTAACAATGGTCGGAAAACCTTCCCCTTTGTTTAGATGGCCAACAACATATATATCCGTCCAAGAAGGTTGATTATAAAAAAGGAGATGACCATCGTGAATAGATTCTACTCGTCTACCAATAAAGTCAACATGTATATTCATTAATTTATTAGGGTGCCCTTGTAAATCTCTTTTGTGCACCTAAAAATAAATTTCTTGAAGAAGTACTTTGTTTGGCTCGACCTGTTGCACCTTGTACCACTTTCCTTTCTCAAAGGCCTTAGCTGAAGCATCCTCAAAGCTAGACTAAACTCATTCTTCTATCCTAAATATTTCGTCCTTATCTTCATTGAATTGATTTGCTACATAATTTCTTATTATTTCTTCCGTTACCGTTCCTACGGTGGCACAAAAATATCCTCTTGCCCACAGGTGCTGCCCCCAATATCTCTTTTTGAGTTCTGGAAACTCATCCTGCAATAATCTCGATGATCTTCCTTTTAGATACTAATATTTTACTTGGAGCAATACTTGGAGGACAAGATAATAATAAATGAATGTGGTCTTTCCCAACACTTCTTTGCAATATGGTAATCCCTCTGGCTTCACAACTTTGTCTTATCAAATCACGCACTCTCACCGCTATGTGACCGCCCAAAACCTTATATCTATACTTTGTCACCCATATGACATGATACTTGATATTCTACACAGCATGACTATTTTTCTATATCCATCCATACTTTCACCTCTTCACTTCGTATGGACAAAAAAGGTAAGGCTAAAAGCGGACACCGTCTTTAGACGGTGGAGTTAGACCACGCATTTGTAAGTTAAAAATAAAGTAGGTAACTATTAAAAATGCACACATATATAATAAAATAAAAGAAAAAGGTATGAATGACTTTGAGGATCATATGAGTATTTTCTAGATGAATGATTCTCTTTTTCTGGGCAATCTCTGGGCATTCACCCAGAGACCAACAAGCTATGATTTGATACACCAAAAAACCCTCAACACCAATAGTGCCAAGGGCTTCCGCTATTAATAAGTTCTTAAATATTGCTCTCTTTCCCACGGGTGTACTTGTGTTTTAAACATTTCCCATTCGATTTCCTTTGCTTCAACAAAGTGTTCGAAAAGGTGTTCACCTAAGGAATTTACAATAACTTCACTTTTCTTTAATTCTTCTAATGCGTCCGCTAAGGTGCTAGGTAAATCGTGAACACCATTTTCTTCACGTTCTTCTTTAGACATCACATAAATATTACGATCAACTGCTGGTGGCGGAGTCATTTCATTTTCGATACCGTCTAAGCCAGCTGCTAGTAAAGAGGCAAGTGCTAAATATGGATTTGCTGATGGATCCACACTACGAGCTTCTACACGCGTGCTAATACCACGAGAATTTGGAATCCGCATGAGACAACTTCGATTTGCACCAGACCAAGCAATATAACTAGGAGCTTCATAACCAGGAACTAGACGTTTATAGGAATTAACGGTTGGGTTTGTAATCGCTGTGAAGCTACCAGCATGTTTAATAATACCCGAAATAAATTGAAAAGCCGTCTTACTTAACCCCATATCACCGTCTTTATCATAAAATGCATTTTCTCCATTTTTAAATAACGACATATTCACGTGCATGCCGGAGCCATTCACTCCAAATAATGGTTTCGGCATGAAGGTTGCGTGCAAATTATGCTTACGGGCAATTGTTTTTACAACCAATTTAAACGTTTGAATATCATCTGCATGCTTTACCGCATCTGAATATTTAAAATCAATTTCATGTTGACCAGGAGCAACTTCGTGGTGGGAAGCTTCAATTTCAAAACCCATTTCTTCTAATTCAAGAACGATGTCTCTACGGCAGTTCTCCCCTAAGTCTGTTGGTGCAAGATCAAAATAGCCTCCGTGATCGTTTAATTCCATAGAGGGATCGCCTTTTTCATCTAGCTTAAAGAGGAAAAATTCAGGTTCAGTCCCAATATTAAAAGCATCAAAACCTAACTCTTCCATTTTCTTTAAATTTCGTTTTAAATTGTAACGTGGATCACCTTCGAAAGGAGTCCCATCCGTTTTGTAAATATCACAAATAAAGCGAGCTACTTTTCCTTTTTCTGATGTCCAAGGAAAAACAACAAACGTATCCAAGTCTGGGTACAAATACATATCAGACTCCTCAATGCGTACAAATCCTTCAATGGAAGAGCCGTCAAACATCATCTTATTATCTAAAGCCTTACCTAATTGACTAAGTGGAATCTCCACGTTTTTAATGGTCCCCAACATATCCGTAAACTGCAAACGGATAAAACGGACGTTTTCCTCCTTAATGCGTTTTACTACATCTTCTCTTGTATAAGTGCTTCCCATACTTTGTCCTCCTATTTCAATTTTATTTATTTGAATAGGAAAACAAATAGATAGTAATAACGTATATGAAATTCATAACTACACACCACCAATTCAATGTTTCCCTTGCCTAGTGAAATTTAATAAAATTTATAACATTCCAACATTTCACATTTTTAATTGATTGGTTCGTTTTATTACATCACGTACTAATATCCATTTGTTTCCCTAAACGAACCAAATTGTAAAGTTACTTTTTATAAAAACTTGGCTTATCGCCAAATTTTACGGTGAAGCCTTCGTTTACTTATACTAAAAAACTTATATAGCTATAGCGCAAGATACATAACGGGTAACTTTAGCATAAGGATACGTTTAACGGCTAAAAAACCTAGCAAGGTCTCCCTGACGCAAATTAGCTTTTTTATGAGCGCTTGGCTCATTTAATTCTTGCCTTAGAATCCTCCGCAACTCCTTGTCAGATATCTGAGAGGATTCAGTCATTTTTAGTTGTGAAACTTGTTTCGTTTCATCTTCATTCAACAGTAGTTTAATGCCGGCAATATTTAGCCCCTTATCCAAATAATCTTTAATCTCAAGCAGTCGATCAACATCATTAAACGAAAATAATCGCTGATTTCCAGTGGTTCTTTCTGGATGAATTAAACTGTGCTCTTCATAATACCTTATTTGCCTAGCTGTTAATTCGGTAAGCTTCATTACAATGCCGATTGCAAATAGAGGCATGGAACGACGATCTTTATCATTCAATTCATGACCCCCTAATTCATAATACTTTTTCATTATATGTCATGTAATCTAACATGTCAATATCATGTAAGGTTTTCTAACACTAACGAAAGCATTTTTTAAAATTTACATGCTACGATTCTTTTTTTCTTCCATCCTAAACCTTAATCGCTTCACCCGTTATTGAAGGTGAAGCGGTATGATTCATTATTAATATTGTTTAGTTATCAATCGCACAAAGATAAATTTGAACGACTATTTATTTAAAGTCATATTACTGAGCTTCTCTAACGATTCTGTAATGGCTATCTTTACATGGGCATACGTTAGCCCACCTTGAATAAACGCTACATAAGGGGGGCGTAGCGGGCCATCAGCAGACAACTCAATACTTGCCCCTTGGATAAACGTTCCTGCTGCCATAATTACTTCGTCCTCATACCCAGGCATTTTGCTTGGAAATGGTTTCACATAAGCATTTACTGGTGAATGTTCTTGAATCGCTTGGCAAAACATAATCATGTTTTCTCTATTGTGAAATGTTACCGATTGAATCAAATCTGTACGCTCTGCTTTATAATGTGGCGATGTTGTGTAGCCGGCCAATTCCATTAGTCTTGAAGTAAAAACAGCTCCCTTAAGAGCTTCACCAACTACATGAGGAGCGAGGAAAAAGCCTTGAAACATTTCTTGTAGCATGTGAAATGTTGCGCCAGTCTCTTTTCCAAGTCCTGGTGCAGTTAGACGGTTGGCGCATTGGTGAATAAGTGATTCTTTTCCAACAATATAGCCTCCCGCTCGAACAATACCGCCACCGGGATTTTTAATTAAAGACCCAGCAATAACATCCGCTCCTACATGTAGTGGTTCCATCTCTTCGACGAATTCGCCGTAACAATTATCAACAAACACGATGACTTCAGGAAGAATGGACTTCACAAAGTTCACCATTTCCTCCATCTCTGTTATCGTAAATGAAGGCCTATCATCATATCCCTTGGAGCGTTGTATGCCAATTACTTTTGTTTTTTTATTCATTGCTTGCTTAATAGCTTCAAAGTTCACCTTACCGTTCTTTAATAGATCAACATGCTGATAAATAATTTGAAAATCACGTAAGGATCCTTCAGCTTTACCACGAATACCGATTACTTCTTCTAAAGTATCATAAGGCTTACCAGTAATATACAATAGTTCATCACCAGGACGCAGTATACCAAATAGAGCCGTTGTAATAGCGTGCGTACCAGAAACTATTTGAGGTCTTACAAGTGCATCTTCTCCTCCAAATACTTCAGCATAAACACTTTCCAGCACTTCTCGTCCCCTATCATCATATCCATAGCCGCTTGTTGACTGAAAATGACTATCACTCAC
>NZ_JABXHF010000090.1:0-14442 GCF_013393565.1 Virgibacillus sp. | reverse complement strand
ACTCCGAAGGAATAACATACCAAGGAAATCATTGAAATACAAAACACCAATGGAGTGTTTCATAGATTATGTCGGTCAGGATTTTGATAAAAGCATGTTGTCTCGCTTAATTTGACAAATCAAAAAAGGTAATAAGATCAGTTTTTCTAATTTCCCCTAAGTTCAGCATTCATTCATCGATGAGAGCTAAGTTTCAAAGGAAAATCTTACAATCATCGGTTAACAGTTTACCAAGAATACGTGAAAGGAATAGCTTACGTAAGAATCAGCAAAAGTTTGATTATGTTTAAGTAAGAAAAAGTGAAGTAATAGGGCTTATAAACATCGAGATTGTCATTATAAGTAGTGAGATCAATAATGCATAGGAAAGATTATGCATTATATACCATAAAATCATCATGCCTCATATGGTAGCAAATCACTATTCATAATCAAAATAGTTTTGCAAATCTAGAGACATATATAAACAAAAATTGGAGTGAATAAAATGAAACATAAAATGATCCTAGTAGTTTTTGTCGTTCTTTTAACTGGAATAATAACAGCTTGTGGAAGTAGTAATGATCAAGCATCTGGAGAAGAAGGAAAAGAGAAAAAGGTTCTAAAAATGGCAACATCAGCGGACTTTCCTCCATTTGAAACGCGTGATCCAGAGGGGAATTTCGAAGGATTTGACATTGAATTAGGACAAATGATAGCGGAAGAATTAGGTTATGAATTAGAAATAGAAGATATGCAATTTGACGGATTAATTGGAGCGTTACAAGCAGATCGAGTGGATATGGTAATGTCTGGAATGAGTGCAACCGAGGACCGGAAAAAGAATGTCAATTTTTCAACAGAATACCATCGTTCAGGCGAAAGCTTTTTAACAACGAAAGACTCTGAAATTGAAACAATAGAAGATTTAAAAGGAAAAACAGTTGGTGTACAGCTTGGAACGATTCAGGAGGAAGGAGCAAAAAAACTAGCAAAAGAATATGGATTTGAAGTGAAAGCAGTAGATAAAGCTGGTCTTCTCCCTCAAGAATTAAACGCCAATCGGATTGATGTCGGTTATATGGATAAAACTGTTGCAGCTGGTTATATAAAAGAACAGGATTTAAAGTTTTTTGATGATCCAACAGAGAGTTCTCCAGGGATGGGAATTGCTTTTCCAAAGGGGAGTGAATTGGTAGAAAAAGTAAATGATGTACTAGCCAAATTTGAAGAAAATGGGGAAATTCAAGAGCTAGAAGATAAGTGGTTGAAAGAATTGCAATAGATAAGTGACCAGAAGTTGACACATGTATCAATGATATAAAGTTTTGGTATCTCCCACCTCCAGAATGAAAAGATGGGAGTTGATCAAGTCTAACGGAAAGATAACCACCTAATTCCCCTTTTTGAGATTCTACCCTTGGAGACTTGAATATCAGCTTGGATGGAAGAATTTCCCGCTGAATAGAAGCTTCACTTTATATAGGGACAAAGTTGGGTAACTTCTAAATGCAACATGGATGAAAAAACATAGAGAGAGAAAAGTGAGGTGATAAGGCATGAATTTGGATTTTAGCCAAATCGTGCCTTACATTCCTTTTATATTAGAAGGAATTGGGGCAACATTAAAATTCGTTAGTGTATCTATAGTCATTGGATTTATTTTAGGTACATTACTAGCTTTATGTAAAGTAACAAAAGTTCCTGTGTTTAAACCCTTTGCAGATGCGTATACTTCCATCTTTCGTGGAACACCACTCATTTTGCAATTAATGATTATTTATTATGCTGTTCCACAGTTAACAGGCTATGATATATCCGCATTTATCTCTGCCGTATTAGCATTTGGTCTCAATTCAGCTGCTTATATTTCTGAAATCATTCGTGGTGGTATTCAAGCAGTGGAAAAAGGGCAAACTGAAGCAGCAGAGGCGTTGGGAATTCCTTATCGTCCGATGATGGCACATATCATTTTGCCACAAGCATTTAAAAATATATTGCCAGCGATGATGAATGAATTTATTACATTAACAAAAGAATCCGCCCTCGTATCTACAATCGGTTATTTAGATTTAATGCGCCGTGCGCAAGTGGTCGGTTCAGACTTATATCGCAATTTTGAACCATTATTATTTGCAGGCTTAATCTACTGGGTGATGGTCTTTATTCTTACACAATTTGGTAGATTACTAGAACGGAGGCTTCGTCAAAGTGATTAAAGCGGAAAATATAACGAAAAAATTTGGCAAACAAACCGTATTAAAAAATATATCGACAACGATTCAGCACGGAGAAGTTGTCGCTGTCATTGGCCCGTCTGGATCTGGTAAATCGACATTTTTACGTTGCTTAAACTTATTGGAACTCCCAACGGAAGGAAAGATTTGGCTTAACAAGCAAGAAATTACCGATCCAAAGCAAAATAAATTAGCTGTCCGAAAGCATATCGGTATGGTGTTTCAACATTTTCATTTATTCCCACACATGACAGTATTAGATAATGTGGCTTATGCACCACAAAAAGTAAAAGGAATATCCAAGCAAGAAGCCTATCAAATAGCAAAAAAACTATTAGCAAAAGTAGGCTTAACGGATAAAGAAGAAGCCTACCCGAATCGCTTATCTGGTGGACAAAAACAGCGTGTAGCCATCGCTAGGGCACTTGCTATGGAACCAGAAATAATGCTCTTTGATGAACCTACGTCAGCGCTTGATCCAGAGATGGTGAAGGAAGTACTCGATGTGATGAAAGATTTAGCAAATACTGGTATGACCATGGTTGTTGTCACACATGAAATGAATTTTGCAAAAGAGGTTGCCGATCGTATTCTGTTTTTAGATCAAGGAAAGCTCATTGAAGAAGCAGATCCTTCTATTTTTTTTCAAGCACCTGCAACGGAACGAGCAAAAGATTTTTTGGATAAAGTTTTATAGATAGAATGCGTCTTAAGTAAGCATGTTCGACCTAGGATGTAATATTTTGGCCTGTGACAAGTAAACACGCAAGCAACACAGACCGAAAAGTATACCTGTGCTGCTCTGACACAAGAAAGTGGAAGCACTGAGCCCATTTATGCTCGACAAAAGCTGTAAAGCGCATGTATTTGCCGAGGTATGCTTGTGAATTTCTGATAGTTGCACAACCTTGGTTGTAATTTTGTAAACATAAAGTGGAAATGTTAAAATGATCTTAGAAGTTTGACATGATTCATCTTAAGGTACGTTTGGATGAGGAAGGAGGTGAAGGGTAGTGGATATAGAATTATCTAGAGCAATGAACTTACGAGAGAAAGGCAAACATATAGAATCTAACGAATTGCTCATGAAATTGGTAGAAAAATTTCCTAATAATGCCTTCATTAATTATCAGTGTGCTTGGAGTTTTGACATAATAGGAGAGGAAACAAAAGCAATCCCTTATTATAAAAATGCCATTAAGTTAGGATTGCCTGCAAAAGAATTGCAAGGTGCTTTTCTAGGCTTGGGTAGTACATATAGAACAGTAGGTGAATATAAAAAGTCAAAAAGTGTATTTGCAAAAGGAATGGAACTATTCCCTAAAAATAGAGCATTGCAAACGTTTTATGCAATGACTTTATACAATTTAAGCGAACATGATAAGGCTATGGAACTATTACTAAATTGTATTATCGATACGACAAATGATGCTGAGATTATGAGTTATAGAAGGGCAATAAAATTCTATTCAGATAAATTAGATGAAAAATGGATTGATTGAAAAATGCCATGTTTTACTAAACAAGTGCCTGATAGGACATATTGCTGCTTATATTTTCGTTTCTGTGACGGACCGCTAAAACGTGCTAGTGTAGGTGTACATGGAAAATGATAAATACAACAGTAATACATCGCTTGCAAAACAAGTGTGTTTCTTTTCCAAGTCGTACGAAATGTATTATTTGTATTGGAACAATTATTTAACGTACTTTCCCAAAAAACCAAGTCCTCGCTTCAAACAACTATTATTGGCGATAAGTGGTGAGAGTAGTTCACAAAGCTAATCTGTTGTAAGGTACAATTGCAATAAAGTCCACACTGTAAAAACTATTCATTTTTTAGTTGGATAATCAAAGAAGCAAACTAGCTATAAATGCTAATGTCCACTTCCCTATGTCATCCAACTATTTTTCTATTAAAAAAACGCTTTCCACCACTTTACTAAACAGGCGTTTTTTACGCTTGCAAAGCTGCCTCAATATCTTTTTTTATTTGTTCTGGTTTCGTTTGTGGTGCGTAGCGATTAACAACCTCGCCCTGCTTATTGATCAAGAACTTTGTGAAGTTCCATTTAATTTGTTTTGTAAACATCCCTTTTGCTTCATCTGTCAAATACTTAAACAACGGATGCGCATGCTCCCCTTTAACATCAATTTTTGCAAACATTGGAAAAGTGACACCATAATTCAATTGACAAAACGTAGCGATTTCTTCCTCTGAGCCTGGGTCCTGATTTTTAAATTGATTACATGGAAAGCCGAGTACATAAAAACCTTCATTTTTATATGCATCATATAACTGTTGTAAACCTTCCAATTGCGGAGTAAAACCACATTTGCTTGCTGTATTTACGATAAGCAGTACGTTCCCTTTATAATTATCTAACGACTTCTCTTTCCCATCTATCGTTTCTACGTCGAAATCGTATATAGACATATAACGAAGCCTCCTTTTGCATCGTAGAAAAGTATAGATTTCTATGTCTAATCGTATAAGTAAAACTAGGATTATCTTCATAAAGACTTGGCGATAGTTACGTTTTACTAAAAAGAATAGCAATAAGCAAATAAACTGTCAAACATATCGTTTGAAGAGATGTTCTAAAAACATATCGCTTATGAAATGTCTGTTAAATAAGGTAAATTAATTGAAAACAGTAGGTAAAAAGGCTATGATAGTGTTGCTGTGGGTTGAATGAATAGGTATATATAACTATTTGTATTAATTTGTCAATATTGCAAAGAAAAATATACGGAAACCATCCAATTCTTTTTAAATGATCATAATTTCACAAAATATTTGTTGTAATCGTATATCTATTTAAAGCGTTATGCTTATAGAGGAAGGAGAAAGAGCAATGCGGAATTTAAAAATTGCAAAGAAGTTTTTTTTACTCATTACATTTGCTGTACTCTTATCCATCATTATTAGTGTTGTACAATTTACCTATTTACATGATATGGCAGATGACTCTATCGAAATGTATGAAAAGTATTTAGTTTCCATTGATAAGCTAGGGAAAATCCAAAAAAATAATGTTACTATTGATGCGTATTCCATGGAAGCTATGATGACAAATGATCAAAATACATATAATGACTTAATTCAGCGTATTGATGAGCTTGCTAGTGAAAATGAAAAATTGGAAACGAAAAAATTATATCCAAAACAAATCATGGATACGGATAGTTATTCTATGCTTGTAGATGATTATATTCAAGGGCGAAATAATGCGCTTCAATTAGCAAAAGATGATCAAGAGGCTGGATATAATTACTATGTAGATCATGTTTTGAGCAAACGCATAGAGATTGACGAAATAATGACAAAAATTCAAGAACACTTTTCTGACAAAGCAAATAAAATGAAACAAAAAAATCAAAAAGATTTAAATGAAGTAAGCTTAATTGTTATAGCAATAACGATGATAGGAATTATTGCATTCATGGTGGTTAGCTTATGGATAGTTAAATCGATTATAAAACCAATTAAACATTTACGACATATTATGAAGACTGCTGAACAAGGGAAGTTAGTAATAAGTGATTACAAAGCAAATGATGAACTTGGGCAATTAGTAACAGCCTTTAATGGAATGATTACTACATTTAAGGATTTACTATCGTCGACCCAAGAAGCGTCTGAAAATGTCGTCGCGTCTTCTGAGCAATTAAGTGCTAGTGCTGGGCAAAATACACAAGCTTCAGAACATGTTGCTTCTGCTATTCAAGAGGTCGCTGCCGGATCTGCAAATCAGCTGGAACATATCGAAAAGACAGCTGATACGATGGATATGATGATATCTAGTTTTCAAAAAATCAATGACGATACGTCTATTGTTTCTAGTGAAGCGAAATCATCTGCGGAATTGTCTAGAAAAGGGGAAAAAGAGATGAATGATGTCATCGGTCAGATGGAAGTCATTCGTCACAACGTTACTAACTTGGGGAAAACAATTCATAGTTTAAGCAGCAGTTTAACGGAAATTAATGCGATGAACCAAACCATTACGGATATAGCATCGCAAACGAATTTATTAGCTCTAAATGCTGCTATTGAGGCTGCCCGAGCGGGGGAACATGGAGAAGGGTTTTCTGTCGTTGCCGAAGAAGTAAGAAAACTTGCTGAGCAGTCCAACGAATCCGCTAAACAGATCACGCACTTAATTGAGAATATCCAGCAAGAAACGAATGAAACGATGGAGTCTATGGACGTTACAGATGCAGCTGTAGAAACTGGGACGACCGTCGTCCATGAAGCTGGTAGTACGTTTGAAAAAATAGAAAGTACATTTAATAGCATTATAAGTCAATTTGCGAAAATTAGTGAAAATATTAATCAGCTGTCGTCTGGAGCACAGAATTTGCAAACTTCTATGAATGAGATTAAAGAAATTGTGACAAATACGAGTGAGCAAACACAAACTGTCTCTGCAGCCACAGAGGAACAACTGGCCTCAATAGAAGAGGTGGAATCATCCGCAGAAAACTTAGCGAAAATATCGGAAGAATTGCAAGAACTCGTTAACAAATTTGAATAAGTAGGCAACTGTACGATGAGGATTTTTTCGAATAGGTGCGTTAAAGGGCGCTTTTGAAAATGCGTTTAATCAGAAGGTAGAAATGGCTTGTTTCATAGTTATAATCTGATCTATGAAACAAGCCATTATGTTATGCTTTCATTGTTAAGCTTTCACCTATAGCTTCAAGGCGCGCTTCCACTTCTTCTTCCGATAGTTCGTGCTCTTTCACATATAAGTTACGTGGGCTCACGCGACATGCATGTGTGCAACCACGCAAATATTTATGCTCATTTTCTTCCGAGCAAAGAATTTGTTTATTACATTCTGGATTAGCACAGTTGACGTAACGCTCACATGGTTCGCCGTCAAAATAATCGACACCGACGACGACATGCTCTTTTCGGTTAACTGGCACGGAAATGCGCTCGTCAAAGACATAGCATTTACCGTCCCATAATTCACCTTGTACCTCCGGATCTTTGCCGTATGTGACAATCCCACCATGTAGTTGGTTTACATCTTCAAAACCTTCTTCTTTTAACCAACCGGAGAATTTTTCGCAACGTATGCCACCAGTACAATAGGTTAAAATTTTCTTATCTTTAAAATCGTCCTTGTGCTCGCGAATCCAATTTGGTAATTCACGAAATGTTTTAATATCTGGACGTACAGCGCCACGGAAATGACCTAAATCATATTCGTAATCGTTACGCGCATCAATGACGACCGTATCTTCATGCTGCATTGCCTCGTAAAATTCTTTTGGTGACAAATAGTTTCCTGTCGTCTCATGTGGATCAACATCCTTTTCAAGACGGAAGGTAACTAATTCTTTTCGTGGTCGTACGTGCATTTTTTTGAACGCATGCCCATCATGTTCATCAATTTTAAACACCATATCGGCAAAGCGAGGATCGGCATGCATCATATCCATGTATGCTTTCGTTTGCTCTTTTGTGCCAGACAATGTGCCATTAATGCCTTCATGGGCAACAAGAATTCTTCCTTTTAAACCTAATTCCTTACAAAACTTCAAATGCTCAGCTGAATATCCATCTGGATCATCGATGTGAACATAATGATAATACAATAAAACCTCATATGGCATATTACTTTCCATGTTGTTTACCACCTATCATTTATATTTGCAAGATACAAATGTATGGTAGTCGTTATTCATTTTTCTATCTTGCAATTGTACATTGTAGCATGTTTTTTAGATATATTCTAGTTTGTGATTTTTTGTACAAACAGTTTTGGTGATGTTTATTGTGATAAGGACATATATCGCGTACTACAGCCAGCAATGGATGAAGTTGTATGGCAGTTTTATATTGTTTTTAAAAATACGGATATGATGAAACAAGAGAGCGATATGGAAAGGATAAATCGTTTAATTCATCCATCATTGGAGAAAATCTATGCATCAAGAGCATCTGTAAACAAATTTGGACAAAGTACAGCATTAGTGATTCGTTTAATAAATACATTCGTACAGAATTTAATGTTTTTTAATTTTATTGAAGATTTTGATGCATCATATTAGACGAGGTAAACTAGTAATATAGACAAAGATGCTCAACAAGAAATCTTTTCCACTTTACTAGAGGAGTAAAAGGATAAAATTGTATTTATTCTCATGATCTTACAAACGAAGCGTATTGTAATAAAGTGATAGCGGTTACGAGTGGTTCAATGTAATCTATATACTTCAATTTATACAAGTTTTAGCAGGATAAAGGTATAAACGTTTACCAGAGACTTCATAGTGATAGGTTGCTGGTTGCAAATGAATGGAGTCATGAGTGCAAAGTTTTAAACCTGTGGTTGTGAGAAAACAACCATCATCTGCAGACAAGAAAGAGTGTAAGTTTTTGAAAGAGAAAGAAGACACCCTGTTTCATTCATACTGTTTGCGCTACAGGCATAACTCTAATATAGGAGGTTTTTGTCGTAAGTTAAGGTTTAATTTTCCAAATAAAGGGTAATATGTTTGCAGCATTATTATAAATAATAAAGTATAAGGGGATGGAAGAAATGACGAAAAAGGAAATTAAAAAATTTTCGTATGGAAGTGTAGCGAAGGTAACGGTTTACTTCGCAATCATACCTGCAATAATGTATTGGTTATTATCGTTAATTGGAATTGTAGGGACCTTTTCGATGGGTGATGGTATGGGGGCTCTTGTTGCAATCGGATCTTTATTAGGCATTGTCATATTTGTAGGGATTTATGTATTAGTTGCACTGCTAAGTACTTTAATCTACAATTTATTTGCTGGAAAATTTGGTGGACTTGTGATTACTGTTAAAGAAACAGAAGAATAAGGCATTTTATAAAAAACTACGGTTGTCTCTATAAAGGTTTAGCGATAACTTTTTTTGAAAATAATAGTATTAATAACTGTTAAACAAAAATACCAAATCACAATTATATAGTGAATTGGTATTTTTTTGCCCAATATATGGAAGATGATGCTTATGTTCTTATTAGGTCATAAAACTAGGGTGACAAGCTAGTTGCTCTAAGGGAAGTGCATATAGATTTGTTAATGTTCGATTTTAGATAATATTTATGTGAATTAAGCTTTGGTGCAATTAGGAAGTTCGTTGAATCATTTCAGATACTGTTATCGTCTTATATTCATTTTCATCTAAAAACTCCAATATTTTTGGTAGTGCTTCTACAGTTTGGCTTCGGTTTCCTCCTGAATCGTGTAAAAGAATAATATCGCCTGGCGAAATATTGGATGTGACATGATTTACAATTTCATCAACACCGGGACGATCCCAGTCTTTTGGGTCTTGATCCCAAGACCATAAGACAACGGTATATCCTTGTTCGCTTGCGATGGTAACAATTTCATCATTATATACGCCCTCCGGTGGTCGGAAATTAGTAGGCGATGTACCAGTGGTCTCATAAATAATGGTTGCTGTTTTCTTAAGCTCTTCTTTCAAGTTCTTTGTTCGATAATCATGGTTAAATGTATGATTTCCAATTTCATGATTTTCTAAATGCTGTCTATATATAAGGTAGGGGTATTTTTTTGCGTTGGAACCAGTGACAAAGAAGGTTGCTTTGGCATTAAATTTGTCTAAAATGTCAAGAATGAGTGGTGTGTATTTAGGGTTAGGTCCGTCATCAAATGTTAATGCAACCACTTTTTCATCCGTATAACCTTCCCATATAACATCTCCTGACTTCTCATACTTTATTCTTTCTTCTGTATATGCATGTAGGTTTTCAGTAGTCGGAAAAAATGATAAAAGCAGATAAATTAGTAACATAGCATATTTAAACATAGAATTCCTCATTTTCTATAAGGATAATGTATCGTGCATTGCTTTTTACTGGAAGAATCCCATTTTAGAATTGAATTAGAAGGGATGCGTTGTAGTGCAAGAGGGAGATAGCAGTATCTAAACCCACTTTTTTGCACTATAGGAAAGCGTAAAATTTTTATGGATTATAGTATAAGAAAAACTACAGCCATCGCCATAACGACTTGGCGATAGCTAACTAAGTTTTTCTAAAGAACGAACAGGGAAACTTAGACTGAAGTCACTTTATACTATGTACAAATATGCTACTTTTATGCTCCAACTGCTCAAAAAATATCCCACCAAATTTTGACCGCTGTAGCAAAAATGAGTACTGCCAATAACCGTTGCAGTATCTTTGTATTCATACGCTTTCCCAATTCTGCGCCAAGTGGAGAAGCGATTAAACTGGCAACAATCATAATGACCGCGGGGATAAATAACACTTGATTGGTAGCTAGCTTCCCGACTGTAGAACCAATGGAAGAAATAAACGTAATGGCAAGTGAGCTGGCGATTGTCATTCTCGTTGGTATTTTTAAGACGGTAATCATAATCGGAACGAGAATAAAAGCGCCTGCTGCCCCAACAATGCCAGCTGCGATTCCGACGATAAAAGATAAACTAGCTGCAAGCGGCTTATTAAACGTTACCTCTTGTAAATCCGGATTATCATCATTACTTTTGGGTAGTAGCATCATAATAACGGCAATGGTAGCTAAAATAGCATATACAATGTTAATGGTAGATTCCGCTAAGATATTGGAACCATAACCCCCAATTAATCCCCCAAGCAAAATACTAATTCCCATGTATAGAATGAGTGATTTATTTAAATATCCACCTTTACGATATGCCCAAACGCCACCAATCGTAGCAAAAAATACTTGTACAGCACTAATACCTGATACTTCGTGTGCGCTAAAAGCTGCGAATCCGAGGAGGGGAGGGATGTACAGTAACATGGGATATTTAATGATCGAACCGCCAATTCCTACCATACCTGAAATAAATGAACCGATAAAACCAATGAAAAAAATGAGTAACATAAAATCAAAACTCAATTGCTTTCCCTCCGCTGTTTTGTTAGTTGATTATAGAACTTGCCATGGCTACTATCTCTTATGAAAAGTGATTTCCCCATTGTGGCAAGTTTTTTATTCTGGGTATAAGGTGCTGTAAGACTCCCACTACAAGCATTGGAAGATGTGAGCTGAACAAGTCTAAGTGGGAGATAACAGCACCTACGTCCGCGATTTCGTTCACCTAACAATCAGTGTGGGAAGAGAGAAACCTCGGCCCCCCTCTGATTGAAGGTTCACTTTATACAAAAAATAAACAACTATATTGTGTGATAATGATTCGTTAGACCGTATTGGATTAATTCAGATTTACATTTTAACTCGAGTTTGTGCATAATATTTGCTTTGTGGTTTTCCACTGTTTTTGGACTAATAAATAAACGTTGCGACATTTGTTTATTTGTATAGCCAAGCACAGTAAGTCGAACAATTTCTTTTTCCCTAACAGATAAAATCGAATAATCTTTTTTGCTATGTTTAAATAATTTAGCGATTTGATCTTCAGGTAAGCCTACTTTATAGTATTTTTCACCACGATGAACGGCATGTATGGCTTCATGTAATTCGTTGCCTTTACTATTTTTTAAAATGTATCCCCCAATATCGAGTTGAATGGCCTTTTGTATGTATACTTCTTCATCATGCATCGTTAAAAGAACAATATGGACATGTTTGTGGTTTTGTAAAATAACTTCAGAAGCTGTAAATCCATCTAGCCCATTAGGCATGGATACGTCCATTAACATAACATCAACTTCCAATTGATGCATGAGCTGTATCGCTTCGTCTCCATCTTCTGCTTCGCCAACAACATGAATATCCGGATAAGCTTCGAGCAATAATTGAAGTCCTCGACGAATTAACCGATGATCATCTACAATGCATACACGAATCATAGAAGGTGATCCTCCTTTGGGATGGATGCACGAATAATGGTACCTTGTTGTAACTCAGAAGCAATTTGAAAAGTACCTCTAAGTAAATTCACTCGTTCTTCCATATGCTTTAGGCCTAACCCCGCGGAACGTTTGCTTGTATCAAACCCTTTTCCATTATCTCGTATTGTTAATTCTAGTTTATGAGGCATGTCTATAAGTTCAATGACAACTTGTGTCGCGTTCGCATATTTAATCGTGTTGTGTAAGGCTTCTTGAATAACTCGATATAGATTAATCTCCATTAAAGAAGGAAGTCGATTTTTTAAGGTGGTGGTGAAAGTAATAGTAATGTTTGGATTACTTTTTTCTAACGTATGCATAAGCCCTTGTATCGTTGCAATCAATCCCAAACGATCAATACTCTGGGGCCGTAGTTGATAAGAATAGGCTTTAATATCGTTCATCACATGATTTAGTTCTTCTTGCACTTCATCGACATAGCTTTGAATTCGTGTATTATTTACAAAGGATTCAATGGCTTGTAAAGCGACAGAAATACTGTAGAGTGCTTGACCAACCCCGTCATGAAGCTCTTGGGCAAGCCGCTTATGCTCATTTTCTTTTGCTTCAATTAATTTTTGGATCATTTTTTTTGAAAGTTGTGCTTCTTTTTCTTTTTGCATGAGAGATTGGTCGCGTAAGACAAGTAAATACTCTTTTTGATGTGTTGTAGCATCGTGGAACATTAATGCGGTGCTCATTTCCACATTAATTTTCTTACCATGATACGTCGGCATATCAGAAAGAAAATAAGGCACTTCATCATGCGCAATTAAATAACATTTATTTTCATTTCCTTGTAACAACCGAGTTTCACAAAAAGAACAATACGGTACACGATCATGTAATAACCAGCCTGTTAATTTCTTTGCAGAAGGATTCATAGCTAAAATTTTACGGCTCTGATCCATAATAATGATCCCATCTTGAATGTTTTCGAAGATTTGATGCAAATATTTATTCTCATATTGAATGGAACACACGGTGATTTCCCCCTTTACTTACAAAAAATGATCGCATTTCTCCTTTCATTATAGTCGATGACTTTCCTCTTTTCTTCATCTGTGCTTGTATGTTATTGTACAAGCCAATGATTTAGTAAGGGAGTCAATGATTAGATTGGTATTAACCAAAGCGCGATAGGAGTATATCTTTGTATAAACAAAACGAAGCCTTCCGTCATGAATAAGCGGTTTGGAAAAGGGGGCTACTCTTTTCCAGCATACCCCCGTTACCTTCGTGTTCCATTCTCTTTCATTTAGCTAATTTGCTCCGTCCAAGCAGTATATCCGCCTGTTATGTTTTGTACATGTTTATACCCTTTAGCTTGTAATAAGCTCGCTCCAATTGCAGAACGACCACCTGACTGACATGTAATGAGGATCGTGCCGTTATTTGAAACTTCGTCAAGGCGATTTTTTAATGTCCCAAGCATGATGTGGTTTGCACCTTCGATATGCCCTTCATCCCACTCCGATTGATTGCGAACATCAATGAACGTGACAGCTTCTGTTTTTAGCAATTGTTTCGCTTCTTGTGGTGAGATATTTGCATACGATTCTAGGTTTTTGGCTTGTTTGATAGCTTGCTCCGCATCCATAAATCCTTTAACTAAATCAATTCCAATGGAGCGAAGGGCAGTTAATATGTCATACGTTTGATTTGGATCACATAACAAATATAAAGGTTCGTCATAATTGATGAGCCATCCAGCCCAATTTGTAAATGACGGGTTAAATGGAATGTTGATCGTACCTGGTATATGTTGCTGGCTAAATGCTTCTGCTTCACGCGTATCCAAAACTTGTGCTCCATCATTTAAGAGCGTTTCTATTTGGTTTCCATCAGTTATAACTTCTGGTTTTTCCAGATCGCGAAGGATTGCTGGTCCTACTTTATTAACATGCTTCATAATCGCAAAGTAGACAGGCGGCTCCGGTTGTCCTTCCAGTAATGCTTTTATAAAGTCCGTTTCATTCTCGTGCTGTAATGCCCAATTAAATCGTTTTTCATAGCCGACAGTAGAAGATGGAACCGCTCCGAGCGACTTTCCACATGCACTACCAGCTCCGTGTGCCGGCCAAACTTGTAAGAAATCCGGTAACTGCTTAAATCGTTCTAATGAATGGAACATGTCTCTTGCGCCAGGTTCACTCGTTCCTTGCACGCCAGCAGCCTTTTCCAGTAAGTCAGGGCGCCCGACATCTCCGACAAACACAAAATCACCTGTGAAAATGCCGATCGGTTCGTCGGCATTAGCACCGCCATCCGTTAGTAAGAAGGAGATACTCTCTGGTGTATGCCCTGGTGTATGCATGACTTTAAATGTTAGATTACCAAGTGTAATTGTATCGCCATC
>NZ_JABXHF010000089.1:0-14456 GCF_013393565.1 Virgibacillus sp. | reverse complement strand
GTGTGTAAAGCCAGGACCGTAAAACTCTACTTTATCTCCGACAGAAAAACTATTTCGTTGTTGTACAGTAGCTATTTTAGAAGAATCATTATATTCCAATACTTGACCAACAAATTTATATACCGGAATCTTTCTCCGACGTCCAAATAATTGCTGCTGTTCATTCGGCGTTCCGTAATAAAAACCAGTTGATAATTCACGTTGTGCCACTTTCCAAAGCTCATCTTCCCAAGCTTGCTGGAATGTAAAATGAGCAGGATCTTCACAATAACTGTCAACAGCTTTGCGGTACACATTTGCTACCGTAGAAACATAGTGAATTGATTTCATTCTTCCTTCAATTTTTAAACTATCTACGCCGTTTTCAATAAAATCAGGAATGTTGTGAATCATAGACATATCTACAGCACTCATGGAGAATGGTTCATCAGTTTCCTCAGCTGAATAACTTTGACGCACGCCTTGATGATCCAACTCGAATAAATCGTATTTCCAACGACAAGATTGGGAACAACCGCCTCGATTTGCATCTCTAGCAGACATATGGTTAGATAACGTACAACGCCCAGAATATGAAATACACATTGCACCATGAATAAATGCCTCAATCTCTACATCTGTATGATTTCGTATTTCTTTAATCTCATCCATTCCAACTTCTCTTGCTAATACAACACGCTCCAAACCCTCTTGTTTCCAAAAATTCAACGTCTCATAATTCGTTGCAGAGGATTGTGTCGATAAGTGAATCGGAAGTCCCGGCGCTTCCATCATACACGTTTCAATTAAAGCTGGGTCTGAAACAATAACTGCGCGCACCCCGATATCTCTTATCGTTCGAAAGAAGTCGCCAGCTCCTTTCATATCTCCTTCATGAGCTACCATATTTGCAGCGACATACACGTGCGCTTCATGTTTTTTGGCAAAGGCAACTCCTTCCTGCATTTCTTCATATGAAAAATTACCTGCACGACTTCGTAATCCGTATGCGCTTCCACCAATATAAACAGCATCTGCACCGTAGTAAATAGCTGTTTTTAATTTTTCTAATGTACCAGCTGGCGCTAATACTTCTGGCTTTTTCTTTAAAATTCGCATGATTTACAAACCTTCCTTCACTCGTTCATCAAGTTAATTTCAATTTCATAAAGAACATTTGAAACCAAATTAAAGCTCAATATTTTTGGAGTCATATACTTTAGCTTATATCTATCCCCATGGTAAAAGCCTTTGTTTTTAAGTTAAAACTAATTGTTAGACTCTCCCCTACAATGCAAACGACGCTTTACTGCACATCTGCTGGGTCTTTTAAAAAGAATCCAGTATCCAGTGTTCGTTTATGAGGATGATATTCTATTAATTTTGTTGTTAAATTTTCCTGTAACTGCTTAGACCAAGCATCATCTAAACATGCTTGTTTGGCTTCAGCAAAAAGCTTTGCAATCTCCACGAATGCTTGTCCATTTGTATAGATACCATCTAGTTTCCATTTTAATATCCGTGCATGCACTAATTTTTCTAAATAAGGTAATAAGTTAATATCATTTGTATCAAAAATATGTGTGCCATTTATATCTTCATAGATGGAGTAATGTGTTTCTGATTTTTTCGGTTCTGCCATAAATAAATTTTTGTTATTTTCGTTTTGTTGTTTTGTGTAACTAAAATAATTCGTAAGTAGAGGTCGCTTTGAATGGTGAATACAAGTTGCTCCATAGACAAGCACTTCCACAGGAATTGTCGCATTTGTAGCTATAGATGTTAATTCTTGATACGTTAACTCCCTTGCAAGTACTGCACCTTTGGCTCCGCGTTGTGCCCAGAAATTCACTTGTTTTGCACTCGTAACCATCGTATGAGGGTCATACACATATGGTAATTGCACTTGATGCTTGTGCAATAAATGGATAACTCCCGGATCACCAATAGTTATCGAATCAACCATTAGTTCTTGTAAAAACTCAAAATAGCCAGGAATTAACTTAATCCGGTCGTTATGAATAATAGCATTCATTGCGACACAGACTTTTTTATTATTTTCATGCGCTATATAACATATTTCCTTCACTTCTTCTCTCGATAGACTTGCTGGTAAACGGAGACCAAATGCATCCTCTCCAACATATAATGTATCAACACCAGCATTTAATAATGACTTTGCTTGGTGCACTGATTCTGCTGTCGCTATAAGTTCAATCATTCACAATCATCCTTAAATGTATATTTATTCATGTATATCTTTTCATTACAAACTGTGTAAGTGTTTCACAATCCACACCCTTCCGTTATAATAACATAAAACATGGTGAGACGACGTTCATAAACAAACATGTAATAAATCCGTCAATTACTTTTTTAAATTGACGGTTGAAATCTAGAGTGAAGCAAGTAGCCAATATAAAAATCCTTACTGCAGTTATTTAGCTTTAACAGAAAAGGATTCTTTTTTCTTTGATTACATGCATCATACATTCGGCTAAATAGCTTGATATATGCGCACATTATTGACTTATTAAAGATTTACTACGAATCATTAATGTTATACCGCCCTATATTGCAAAAAATCCCACACTGTCAATAACAGCGTAGGAATTGAGAACAAGGCCGTTTACTACACAACAATACACAAAATCTTATTCACCTAACCAATGTTGCGCTTGAACTTTATTTTCTGGTATAAAATGCTCCACGTTTGTTTCTGGGAGCAACCTTTCAAGTTTCACCCCTATTTCTATCCATTTCTTATCACTTACAATTGCCAGTTTTTGAATATATTTTAAATGTTGCACCATTTTCAAATCTTCTAAAACACCTTTTAAAGACATGCCTTCCATTTTATCAAGTAGTAGAAGTATATTAACTTTATTATATTCTTGTTTTTTCATCGTAAAAAATTCTTCAAAAAGATTCAAATCCTCTTTTTCTACTTTTCCTTGCACTTCAACTTCAATTGCATTATCCATTTTTGCTGGGGTTATTTTAATCATTTTATCCACTCCTTTTACTGCGGTTTTATGTATCTGTTCCCAGTGCAGTTTTTCTTCAAACATCATTTATTAGAAAAACATGGCTTATCAACAACTATTTATAGCAGGAAACGCTGTTGTTTTGGATGCGTTTTCAGGTTTTATCCATTTCTTTAAGGGAAAAGTGTGTTTCCTTACAATTTCTATTAAAATAGGGTAAAATTTATTTATGCTATACTTTCTTTCACATAAAAAGCGGGGAGAGGATTATTAGAGTGAATAGTTGGAAAAATCCAATATTACTACTGTTATCCATTGGCATTTCAAGTATTGGAAACTTTATACATTTAGTTGCTATTAACATCATTGTTTACCAACTTACTGGATCAGCAGCCGCAGTTGCAGGACTTTGGATTATCGGACCATTAACAAATATATTCACAAAGTTCTGGACAGGAAGTTTTATCGATTATCGGAGTAAGCGCAGCGTAATGATCCTAACATATATGTTTCGAGCTGTTTTTATCAGTCTCATCCCCTTTGCGCCGAACATGATAGTCATTTATATTATTCTTGTCGTTCTGAGTATAGCGAACGCTTTTTTTCACCCAGCATCATCTACTTACATTACTATCCTCGTTCCAATAGAAAAAAGAAAGCGCTTCAACTCTTTTTATTCATTTGCTAGTTCTGGCGCCTTTATCATTGGCCCAGCCATCGGTGGTACACTTATTTTATCAACAAGTGTAGAAATAACACTTTGGCTCAACGCCATATCCTTTTTAATAGCATCCATTTTATTGTTATTTATTTCCCAGACAGAAAACATTGTAAAAGAAGCAATCCCTACATTGACTGTTTCGCAAATCATAAAAGATTTCACTGTCGTTCAAAGCTTTATGAAAGAAAACAAGTATGTAAGCTTTATCTACCTCGGCTTTAATTTAATTATGCTGTTTACCTTTGCTATGGATGCACAAGAAGTCGTTTTTACACAACAAGTAATAGGGCTCTCTGAATTGGAATACAGTATGTTAATTAGCTTAACAGGACTTGGTTCTGTTTCAGGTGCTATTTTACTATCTATATTTTCAAATCAATTCTCCATAAGAAACATGATAAGTGTTGGCATCATTATGACCGCAATTGGTTATGTCATTTACGCTTTCTCTTGGTCTTTTACGTCCATTGTAGTTGGATTTTTAATCTTAGGTTTTTTTCTAGTATTTCTTAATGCCGGCATCATGACATTTTATCAAAATAATGTACCAGTAGATATTATGGGGAGGGTAACTAGTATTTACCAGTTAATTCAAAGTGCTCTGCAAGTCTTTTTTATTTTAGTGATAGGCATTGCAGCTGATATCGTTTCAATGCGGCTTACAATCATTATCCTCGCTCTTCTTATGTTCCTTTCATCCTGCCTTTTTGTCTTTGCTATTTTAAAAAAAGGATAAAAAGATTTACTATTAGCTTAATGATACTGAAATCAACAAATGGTTCAAAGAATGCACTAATATCTACATATATAAAATATGGTTGTTTCCTCAGAAAGAGTGTAATTTCGAACGTTTTTATAGGATGAACAAGTCGAACAATTATGATAAAATTGATTGTTAGCCCTGCGCTATGTTGCATTTGCTTATAGCTTGTGTTTCACTCAAACTGCTCCCTTTTTTCATACAAATAACAAGCACAGAAAATGAATCGATCATGAAATGACTTTACTCAGCAATACTTACTTTATTGTAAATTCACCAAACGCTTTTTACTTCCGTATAATTGTCGAGTGCATACTTTCCTATCTCACGGTACCTGATTGCTTATATCCCCCAAATCAAGCAGCAGGATTTTCTTGATTACAATCATTATTTCATACGGTACCCGCTTTTAACCTTCTTGCAATTTGATATCCTTTTCGGATATTTTCAGTCCATACGGCAGCTGCTAGCACATAATCACTATCATTTGCTCTTTTAACCGCTTCTTCTGTCGTATCAAACGGGAAGACGGCAACAACAGGACCAAAAATAAGTCTCTTGCCTCATACTCTTTTTAGTATAAAAAACTGGATTTACGCTAAATTTTGGTGACGGAAGCCTGTTTTTCTTATACTATCCTATAGTAGAACATAGAAATTTCAAAACCATCTTCTGTTTGAGCCTTTTGCGACATGAAATCGCTACAATTTTGTTACCAGCTTTTTAAGCATGTAAGATGAGTTGTTTTCTCTAGACATTCAATCACATTTATGAAAGAATATGTCTTTGTTGGAGTACTTTAGAAAAAACTTGGCTTTTCGCCAAGTTTTTATGACAAAGCTGTCGTTTTTTAATAAATTCACTATTTTGGAGATGACAACTATGAGTAACCGTAATAAAGGTATTATTTTATTACTATTGTCCGCGTTTGGCTTTTCTATGATGGGAGCTTTTATTAAGCTTTCAGGCGATGTTCCAACAGTACAAAAAACACTTTTTCGAAATGCAATTTCTATGGTCATTGCATTTGGATTCGTAAAATATTATGGTGCAAGTTTATTTGGCAAAAAAGACAGTCAAAAATATTTACTGCTTCGCTCAAGTTTAGGAGCAGTAGGGATTTTGCTTAACTTTTACGCTATTGACCATTTAGTTCTGTCGGATGCAGATATGCTTAATAAAATGAGTCCTTTTCTCACCATCATCTTCGCAGCTCTCTTTTTAAAAGAGAAAACACGATTATTTCAAGTAATATCGATTATCATTGCTTTTGCTGGAACTCTGTTCATTATTAAACCAACATTTTCATCAGAAATTATCCCCTATATTGCAGGTTTTCTCTCAGCAGTATTTGCAGCAGGAGCTTATACCGTTTTACGTGTGTTAGGTAGAAAAGAACAATTTTACACTGTTGTTTTTTATTTCTCATTTTTTACAACTGTGATTCTATTACCGTTTGTCATTGCGTTTTATGAACCTATGTCTTGGCAACAATGGGTGTACCTTTTATTAGCGGGTATTTTTGCTACTGTAGGGCAATTCGGAATAACGATTGCTTACAAATACGCACCAGCGAAAGAAATATCTATCTTTTTCTATTCCACAGTTGTCTATTCTGCATTAATCAGTATAGCCCTCTTTGGACAAATACCAGATGTACTAAGTATCATCGGTTATCTCACCATTTTCAGCGCTTCTTTGTATATGTTTATGAAGAACAATCAACAAAGTCGACTGGAATAAAACAGACAAACTTCTTTTTAGAAGTTTGTCTGTTTTATTCTTTCGTTTTTTCGTGTATAATAGACGTCAAATACGCTTTTACTTTATGACGATGATTTATTTGTAATTTTTTATACACCTTGCTCACATAGTCCCGAACTGTTTTTTCTGACAAATTCAACTCATTAGCTATTTCTAAATTTTTATACCCTTTATAAATCAAAAATAATATATCAATATCTCTATCATTCATATCCATATTTTGCGAAGAAAAAAAACGACTAAGTTTTTCTTTTTTGTTCATACACTCTGTACCCAAAAAGTCAATCATTTCCATAACAATTTCATCTGCAAACACATATTGATGCTGCCACACGCTTCGAATGGAATGAATAAGCCCCTCTCCACTACTGTGACTTAGTAAAAATCCTTTTACCCCTAAAGTTAAAGCTTCCTTAATCAACTTCCTATCATAGGATACAAAAATACATATAACCCTAATTTGTTTATATTTTTCTCTTATTTCATTTATTTGTTTTTTTAATGTATCACTTACTCCATGAACTAAATGGACTAGCAGTATATCTGGTTCAAAATCACTTATCTGTTCAATAAAATTGGATTCCCGATCGGAGACTTCTAGAACTTCCAGATCGTCTTCGCCTTCTAATAAAATTTTTAATCCCTGTGTAAAAATGTCGCTTGTATTCATCATAAGCACATTTATCATTTTCTACTCACCTCCAATAGATAACTATTATGGTAAAATCCTATAGAACTATGTTTCTACAGGTGTTAGGCTAGAGGTTTTATATAAGCACACTAAAAATGACATAGCTGTATTCCTTATTTGCTCGTTTTTTATTAACATGATCATGAATTATTCTTTTCCTACTAACGTTCCTTTAATTGCAATTCGCTCCTTACCATCGAGGGTGCATGTGATAAGAGTAAGCTCATCTTGACCTGCACGATCATCCAAAACTTCCACAGCTGTTGGTTCAATTACTTCTGATGTTTTAATTTCATAAATAAAAGTTTGCTTCGCTGTGTGCAAAAAAGCTTTAGAGCCTGGTTTTACATTAGGTAGTTGTCTAAAATGTCGATCGCCTCGATATCCTCTATGACCAGCAACGGTAAAATTACCCTCTCCCGGTATTTGATTTGATTTAATTTGTGTTAAAGCAATGCTTAAATTTTCTTCCGTAGTTTGGGTTAGGATTTTTTGTTTGAGGTCAATGGAAGGGATCTCTAATTCAATTACCCCCTTTAGCTCTTCTTCTGAAAACGGGAGATCTTCTATCGACGATAAATCAACAGCATTCTCATCCGATTCCGCCACCATCGCTAAAGCTTCTTCTAGTGCTGCAACTTGTTTTGCTTGTTTCCATTCATAATAAAACGGGATTGACACGAATATTACTCCAGCAATCATGAAGCAAATACCTATGCTACGTTTAGTAATTTTCATTGCTTTCTTCTTCCTCCATATTAAAACTTGTCTGCATCATTCTGCTTTAAAATTTTCCCCCAACAAATTTCCGCTCCATAGAAGTCATGAGCCCCTTATCGTATAAAAAGGGATATGACCTCTATGATAAATTGGTTTCATGACCGATTTCACGTTTCGAGCCCAACTAAATTTAACCTATTTTGTACAAACATACCGATAAATTAGTAATTTATACCAATACATTATACCTTTCCTTCCTTTACAAATTCTTTACAGTTTATAATGAGTAATTAATTACACTTATTTAAAATATACAAATGTCTATACGTTCACTTCTACATATGATATTTTTTCCACTGACGGTACCAACTCGTAATTTCTGCATTTGGGCTAGTCCCTAATTCAGTTTGTAGTAATTTTTTTAAATAAGCATATTGTCTTTCCACTTTTTCTGTTTCGTTCCTGAAAGAATACAGCTTCATTATTGCAAAATGTACTTCTTCTTGTTCTGGGTAGCGCTCATAAATGCGTTTATACCAATCTATTGCTCTATCATAGGACGAAATAGATGTAAAAACTTTAGCTATTTTCATCGCTGTTCTATACCATACTCTTTCAAATCTAATTTTTTCGTTTTCTGCCCACCAATAATCATAGTCATCAAAATAAGGAGCTGTGTAATATTCCATTGCTTCAACATATTGGTCAATGTTATTCTTTTCAATAGATGCATAATTAGCCAGTTTTTTTTGCCATAATTCAATATCGATATCGACAGCTTGAGTAGATAAAATATATCCTTCTGTCGTATTTTCCAGTTGAAAATTGTCTGGATATTCCTTTAATGTTTTTCTAACATGATAGATAGCTGTATAAAGTTGTGCATAAGCTTTTTCTGGATCCAACTCACCCCAAAGCAATTCAATTAGTAATGATTTCCTTACCAGTTTCCCTCTGTTATGAAGCAAATAATGAAACAATTCTCTAACTTTTGAAGTTCGCCAAGAGATCAAGTCCACTTCTCCATTTGCCTTTGTGATGGAAAAACTACCGCAAACATTCAGGCGTAAACGATCCTGCTGCACCATACTCTTTTCATTATGAAATAAAATATCCCCCTCCAAGCGTTGGATAGTTTTCTTTAAACGGTCTTTTTGAATAGGCTTTAACAAATAATCTAATGCATTAATTTCAAATGCCTTAATAGCAAATTCGTCATACGCCGTCACAAATACAATATGGATGCTAGAATCTAGTTCCAAAATTTGTTCAGCTAATTCCAGTCCATTTACTTGTGGCATATTAATATCTAAAAATACAACCTCTGGATTATGTTGACTTAAGCTTGTTTTTACAAAAAATGGATTAGTAAGTTTATCGACAATTTCTATTCCATCAAGTTCCTTTAATAAATGTTCTAAAAAATCCAATGCCATTTGTTCATCATCTACGAGAATGGCTTTCAATTCGGTAGCCTCCCTTTCAAACCAACCTACGTTATAGTAAAAACATACTTAAAACGAATTGGGCTTTTAGGTCATTTTATCTACTATGTACACTTGTTGTAGTATAAGATCATAAATTCTTTATCCTGGACCCTTACAACATCCTATATGTAGATAAAAAATCAGAGTGCTTTACATTTAATATACAATGCTTTCAAGACAAAAAGACGATTTTATATGTATCTTGATGCATTGTATTCAACCTTTTTTCATATACTTTTAGCATAGCATAGGATGGAAAAAATCTACATTATCTTTTATTAGTAAATTACGGAATATGTCTAGAATGTAAGATGTTCTCTTTATAATATGACAAAACGTGTTAAAGTACCTCGATGTTCAAATTTTTTGTACGTGGAATTTGCTGGTGTATTACCGTAGTTGCCATCGAAAAATGATCTTGACAACTTACATGAAGAACGACAGTACAATTAGACGTGAATGAAATATACTAAAAATATACATTTTTTAACATTTCAATAAACAGATTAACCTTGCAATCTATACTATTTAGTACTATATTCATAGAAGCGACAATCGCAATTGGTGCTTTTAAAACGCTAATGTTATCTATAGAACAGGACAAGAATGATTACAGCAATCCATACTAAATTAAATTAACTTAATCTAAATTGAATAATGTTATTTAAAGTAAATTTCTTACATTTAGGATAAAGGAATGAACAGCTTTGTTACCAAAGACAGAACAAATATCGAAAACCCAAATTTTTTTAATCATTAGTTTATTCGCTTTACTATTAATTTTATTTCGTATTAGTTGGATACTTGTCCATCAAGCTCCTAAAGAACCAGTTGCAAAAAATGGCATCATTAATTTTCAAGATGTTAACTTAACAGCAGAAGAAACATATCTATTAGATGGTACGTGGAATTTTTTTCCACATTCATTTATCCAAGCTCCTTCCATGAGTAATGAAACAGCAAAGGCTGTTCAACTCCCCCATAACTGGATCAATGATGTAAATAGTAATGAAAAAAGCGTAGCATATGGTTTCGGTACATACCAATTAAAAATATTGTTACCTGAAAACCGGCCAGAACTCCTTTCCTTTCGTTTTTCAGAAATTCTTTCATCAGTTGCTGTTTATATAGATGGAAAACTTGTTTCTCAATTGAATCAGCCACACAAGAAAAATAGTATGACAGAAAAGTACGGAACTTTTTCTGTTCCTTTTTCCCCAGAGCAAGATGAAGTAGAATTGACGCTACATGTATCCAACCACGAATTACCTTTTATGGGTGGTATAACTGACTCCGTATGGTTTGGTTCAACAAACGCTATTCAAAAGGAAACTTCTTTGTTTTCAGTATTACAAATGATAGTAAGTGTCATCTATTTTTTACATGTCATATATGTATTTAGTCTTGTTTATTTCGGTAAAGGGCAGCATAAAAAAACGCTTTTATATTTTGGGTTTATGCTTGCAACCGTAGGATTTACAAATCTGATTGACGATAATGTTATCATACACTTACCTATCCCAATCGAATGGTATTACCGCCTACTCTATTTATTTTTTCTAACTACATTAATTTGTATGTTGTATTTTATCAAGTCGCTGTATATTTTACGTCATCGTTTCTTTGCTTATTTCTTACTTATATACGGTCTTTTTAGTATATCTTTTATCATTGTTCCAATTTCCCAATTTCGTACTTTAGCTTGGTTAGCAAATATTTTTGTGATCATAACTGTTATCTTTATGTTAAAACTATTGGCTCCTATTACGCAAAGAAGAGATCAGGGATCTATTATTATCCTCCTTTTTATTGTTAGTTATGGAATTAATGTAGTATGGGGAATGTTATTAAATGATAACATTATCGAAATGCCATATTACCCATTTGATTTTCTATTAATGAATATTCTAATTGCGTTTGTTTTATTGCAACGTTATGTTCATTTGCTAAATCTAAATAAACAACAAACGAAAGATTTACAAACAGCAAATAAACAAAAAGATGTCTTTTTAATGAATACATCTCATGAATTACGAAACCCATTACACGCAATGATAAATATTGGGCAATCTATCCTTGATAAAGACAGTGCAACTTTATCTGCAGATAATAAATATCATCTAAAACTACTTGTACGTGTTGGACAACAAATGTCTTATATGCTTCATGATCTTGTTGACTTAACAAGATTAAAAGAGGAACGGATCACATTAAAACCAAAAGAAATCGATTTACATGCAATTATTTCTGGTTTAATTGACATGATTGCATTCTTAATAGAAGGGAAAAAAATACAGATTAACGTTTATATTTCTCCTTCTTTTCCAAAGCTTTATGCAGATGAAATTCGTCTATTGCAAATATTATTTAATCTCCTGCATAATGCTGTTAAATTTACTAATGAAGGGGAAATAACAATTGAAGCTAAACAAAAAGGAAAAATGGCGATGATTCAAGTAAAAGACACCGGCATAGGTATGAGTGAACAAACAATGGAAAAGGTTTTTCAACCCTATGTACAAGAAAATAGATATGAAACTAATAACGGTGGAATTGGCATTGGATTAAGCATATGTAAGAAATTAATAGAATTACACGGAGGAACCATTCGTGTAATTTCCAAACTTTATGAAGGATCTACTTTCTCTTTCACCATCCCTATTGCCCATACATTTGATAAAGATGATTATGAAAATATTGGACAAACCTTTTATCCTGCTCCATCCATTAATCAAAGCGATTGTGGATCAGCTATAGCAAGCTCCATTGATAACGAGCGTCAAAGAATTCTTATTATTGACGATGACTCTGTAAACCTTAAAGTATTATATAATATCTTATCTACCGATTATGAAGTGGCAACAGCGTATAGTGGAGAAACAGCATTACAATGCATCGAAATTGGCAAATTTGATCTTATCATTTGTGATGTGATGATGCCAAACATGTCTGGGTATGAATTAACGCAAAAAGTAAGACAACGATACAGCCTATCAGAGCTACCAATCCTATTATTAACTGCACGGCAACAGTTTGAGGATATTTATGCAGGATTTTTAGCAGGAGCAAATGATTATATAGCTAAACCAGCACAAATTTTAGAGTTACGTGCTAGAGTTCGCGCTTTAACTGATTTAAAAAAATCGATTAATGATCAGTTAAAAACGGAAGCTGCTTGGCTTCAAGCTCAAATTCAACCACATTTTTTGTTCAACACATTAAATACGATTGCTTCCTTAGGTTCCATTGATACATCAAGAATGGTTGCTTTGCTTCATGAATTTGGAAATTATTTACGATTAAGCTTTGGCATTCATAATACACAGACACTTATCCATGTTGAAGATGAGCTAAAACTTACCCGTTCTTATCTTTATATCGAACAAGAGCGATTCGGTGATAGGTTAAAAATTGAATGGGAAATTACAGAAGATAGCAATTTTCAAATTTTACCTCTTTCAATTCAACCAATTGTTGAGAACGCAGTAAAACATGGCGTTTTACAACGAATTGATGGTGGGAAGATCATTATTCGAATCACCGAACTTGAAACCCATTATGAAATAGCTATTATTGATGACGGTGTTGGCATGAGAGAGGATAAGATCGAAAGGTTGCTAGAAGATTCAAGTAGTAAAAGTAAAGGGATCGGGTTAGCAAATACAAATCGCCGTTTTAAACAGATGTTTGGTAAAGGATTAATCATAATTAGCGAGCCAGACGAAGGCACTACAGTCATCATGGAAATACCTTTCTCCTAACTTACTGTAACAGGACTTAAACCTATGTTTTGAGTCCTTTTCATTTATTAATGACGTTGTATAACCTTAAAGAGTGACAACTACATAGACTATGGAAGAGTTTCTCTACTTACTATTTTCATAGATAATTATTATAAGCTTTTCTGACCCATTTTCTGCATTAGTTTAATTTCAATAGCTGTAGAAATCGCTCTTCTCTGTAAACTTTAAAAATAGCTCTCGTTGTTATGCGCGCTTTTCTAAATCCCTTGCTGTATCACTTTTTTCTACTTCTTTATGGTCACGATATGTTCCCATTGTTTTATCAACCGCACGATGCGTCACACCAAACCAGTAATTTTCGTTTTTATAATGGTGCCAAAGATGTGATTTTTTAATTTGTTTCCCCATTTTTGTTACTGGTTGAATTGGCTTGTGAGCTACAAAATGCTTCCATTCGTAATACAAAAAATACCCGATGACACCTGTTGCAAAGCCCATTGTCAAATTCAAATTGCCAGTAATAGCATAGCAAATCCCTACTAAAATTATAAAGTTAGGGAAACTAAACCAGAGTGGCAAGAAAAGCAATTTTACATTATCAGGATCAACGTGGTGATCATAATGTAAGCGCTTAATTAATTTTAATAAAAATGGATTCTTCGGTTTTTTAATATGAAATAAAAACCGGTGTATCATGTATTCACTAATTGCATATGTCATCATACCTACACCAATTGCAGCCCAAACCCTCCAATCGTATAAATTCGGAATAGTAAACCCTAACATTACCGCAAAAATAATAACCATTACTGTCACGTCTGGAAACGTAATAAATTCCCTGCCATATTTCTTCATCATTTTCCCCCTTAAAGCTTCATTAAACAACTTTGTGTTTTTATTCTGACTTTTCTATATTTTATCACCTATTTTTTTGTTTGTCGATTCTCATATACATTCTCGTTCCTTAAAAAATCAATGCTTTTCACCCTCCACTGATTGTTAGATGAAAGGCTAAAGATTGGGATGAATTACCTCCTTTCTAGATGTATATAGCACCACTTTGAAGTGAAAGTTTTTATAGCCTCTTACATCTCGGATTTTTCAGTAAACCTTTTTAATAGTTCCACAATTTGCGATTATAGTAGATTACTTATATAATCAAACTTAATCATTTCCATTTATTAACTATACTTTTCCGTTTGTAGAAGAATAGCATTTACTGAAGCATTTTTTAGTGACACAATTATTTTGCTTCTTAACTATGTGAATAAGCTTTCTTTATTAAAAAATCTATTTACTTGCTACTAGTGCAGTAAAGAGCCGAAACTATATTTTATTAGATAAACTTGGCTTTCGCCAATTCTTATGATGAAATCCGTATTGAAAACTATGTATAGGAGATGGTCTGATGAACAAACCATTACGTAAAGTTGCTATTTTAGGAACTGGCTTTGTCGGTTCAAGTACGGCATATGCCCTTATAAACCAAGGGATTTGCGACGAATTGCTATTGATCGATATGAAACAAGAAAAAGCAGTTGGTGAATCACTAGACCTCATTCATTGTATGGATTTTCTTCCTTCACGGACGAAAGTTTATACAG
>NZ_JABXHF010000088.1:0-14776 GCF_013393565.1 Virgibacillus sp. | reverse complement strand
CTTACTAAGTTATTTAGCCACGTCCGGCTCCAGCGCCCAGCAACTAGGCGACTTCACGAATCGCCCTACGATAAGTCATCATTGGTTCGTCAACACCGTCTCACCATGATTCCTAAAACTTTAGTCGCCTTCGTTCCACTCGCTACGTTGCTAACCGGGCGCTTGCGCCTTTGCCCTTTATATACCATTAATCTTGTTTATGCGCCTCAATCTCGAAACTAATTTTTACATCGTCACTAAGTAAAACGCCACCAGTCTCTAAAGTTGTATTCCATGTTAGGTCAAAGTCTTTTCGGCTAATGGTAGTTTCTCCACTAAAACCGGCAACTGTATTTCCACTCATCGGATCTTTACTTTGGCCTTCAACAATAACCTCAAGGGCCACTGTTTTCGTCGTTCCTTTAAGTGTTAAATCTCCAATAACCTCATAATGGTTGTCAGATGTTTTTTTAATTTCTTTGGAAATAAATGTAGCTTTTGGATGATTTTCTACATCGAAAAAGTCAGCAGAGCGTAAATGGTCGTCCCGACCCTTATTTCTTGTATCCACACTACTTACGTCAATAGTAAGTTTAATTTCTGCATCTGTAAATTGATCTAAGTCAGCTTTGATCTCCCCGTCAAATGAAATAAAATTTCCTTTTGCTTTTGAAATCATCATATGCTTAATTGAAAAGCCAATTTCGCTATGAACGGAGTCTACATTCCAAACCGATTTCATCATAAAAACTATCCCTCCACAAATTAGTTGAATTATTATTACTTTATGTAACCTAGTGTAAAAGAGAAACTTTGTATTGTCAAGTAATTGATTAGATTTCCTGCTAACAAAAAAGATTGAAAGGAGAAGTGTCTTATTTTATCTGTACCCTTAGAAGTACGTTAAAAAACGAACTAGTCTAAAGGAAATAGTCCTTTTGAGCAAGCTTTCGTTGTTTCTCATCTTCATTAAAATTGCATATCGATCTAGATTTATTCGTCCTGCAGTTATAAAATGTATTATATACCATGAAAAGTCTGGTATAATTTAATGTATCGTGAATTTTCTAAAAATAAGGAGGGTTTTTTTGAAACCATTAAAGAATCTGACGTGGGACTTAGAAATTATTTTTCCTGGAGGAAGTAAGTCTACGAAGTTTCGAGAACATTTAACAATCGTAGATCAAGAATTTGATAAGCTGGATGCTTACATAAATCAGCTTCAACCTAAGGCTACAAAGGAAAATATTGAGGCACTAATAGATTTATGTCAGCAAATGGAAAGCACGACAAAATTGATGAGAGAGGCTTTTGCATTTATAAGTTGTTTACACGCACAGGATACAAATGATCAGCATGTACAACCATTGCTTGGTGAGCGATCTCAATTGAATGCGAAATTTGGTGGAATACAAACAAAGCTAAAGCAAAAACTTGGTGCAATGACAGAGACAGAATGGAGCATATTTTCACAGCACGAATCGTTGCAAGAGATCATTTTTGTGCTAGAAGAGTACCGAGAGCAGGCGCAAAAACTTTTGCCTTTAGAACAAGAGGCTTTAATTAATGATTTAGCAAAGGATGGCTATCATGCATGGGGGCAAATGTACGATGTCATTGTAGGAAATATGGAAATTGCGTTAGAAGAAAAAGGAAGTTTGCAACATTATTCGATTGGACAAGCAACCAATAAATTAACAGATCCGAATCGTCGTTTCCGTCAACACGTATTTACCAAACTATCAGCGGCTTGGGAGGAGCAAGCAGACTTATTTGGTCAAACATTAAATCATTTAGCTGGTTTTCGCTTAGAGACGTATAAGCATAGAGGCTGGGAAAATGTGTTAAAAGAACCGCTAATGATTAATCGAATGAAACAAGAAACATTAGATGCTATGTGGACAGCAATTACAAAATATAAAGGACACTTTGTCCATTATTTAAATAAGAAGGCAGAGCTTCTCGATGTTGATACATTAAGTATTTATGACGTAACTGCTCCAATCAGTGAAACAGTTCAAACCTATACATACGAAGAAGGAGCCAATTTTATTGTAGATCAGTTCCGGAAATTTAGCCCTAAAATGGCCGATTTTGCAGAAATGGCGTTTGAAAAGCGTTGGATTGAAGCAGAGGATCGACCAGGTAAACGCCCTGGCGGTTTTTGTACAAGCTTCCCGCACAGTGAGCAAACGCGAATTTTTATGACGTATTCTGGAACAGCTAGTAATATTGCTACCCTAGCACATGAATTAGGACATGCCTATCATCAGCATGTGATGAATGATGTGAATGCTTTAAATCAAAGGTATGCAATGAATGTGGCAGAAACTGCTTCTACCTTTGCGGAAATGATAGTTGCCGATGCCTCTTTACAAGCAGCAACTTCAAAAGAAGAGAAAAAAGCTTTACTAGAGGATAAGATTCAACGAAGTGTTGCATTTTTTATGAATATACATGCCCGCTTTTTATTTGAAACGCGTTTTTATGAGGAAAGAAAACAAGGAATAGTTTCTGTAGAGAGATTAAATCAGTTAATGGTGGAAGCTCAGAAAGAAGCATATTGTGAGACGCTTTCAGAATATGATCCTAATTTTTGGGCGTCTAAACTTCACTTTCATATTACTGGTGTACCATTTTATAATTTTCCATATACGTTCGGTTATTTATTTAGTAATGGCGTGTATGCAAAAGCTAAAAATGGAGAGGGAAGCTTTGAAGAAGCCTACATTTCGTTATTACGTGATACTGGTAGAATGACGGTGGAAGATTTAGCTAAGAAGCATTTAAATGTAGATTTAACCGAAACTGCGTTTTGGGAAGAAGCTGTACTTGAGTGCATGAAGGATGTAGATGAATTTATGAAATTAGTATAGATTGCCCTTCTATGACTCATTTTTAATTTATAAAAAATGGAATGCATTAGGAGTTTGCAGAGAGTGACGTTTTCTGCCCCTTTTCATTTGTTATTTCTATTGAAAAACTCTGTTTGCAAATAAAGAAAAGTAATGTCAATAGGCGGCTCGTCTTGGTGGAGTTTCGTACTATTGACATTACTTGCTATGGTCAGGAAGTAAATGAATGCCACACATTGACGCGATTTTTTCCGCTACTTGTTCAATCGTTACATCATCTGTAACTATCCGCTGTTGAAACATATTATTGGATAGACTTTGCATACATCTATCGATTTGTTTGGCGGGCCAGGAATTGTTCCCATCACCTCTCTTGCATAACCGATTTTCTAACGTTTTCTTGGAAGCCCATAAAACAAAATGTTTCACAGTAATATTTTCATTTTTAAGTTTAACAACAATTTCTTGATAATAAGTTGGATGGACAATGGTCATAGGTACAATAATAATGCCATTATAATGATCCGCTATATATTTTAAAAAGGTGAAATTTAATTCACGCCAAATAGGATAATCTTGGAAGTCGTTCTTTTGCATGTTTTTTGGAATATTATCACGTATGAAAAACCCCATGTTTTCTGGGTCATACACAAATGAATTGGGGAATCTTCTATGTAACTCATAAGCAGTATGTGTTTTTCCAGAACCAAAAGCGCCGTTAATCCAAATTATCAATGAAATCACCTTTCCTCTCAAAGAAAAATTACAGCTTTCACAATTACACATCATATAGACTTGGGGAAAAGCTAAGCTTTATATACTTATACTATAGAAAAGTATAAAGTTTTAAGGTCTATAGTATAAGAAAACTACAGCTTTGCATTAAACATTTGGCGGTAAGCCAAGTTTTTCTAATGTCTCCTATATGCTTATTTCAGCCTCCTTTATATGATGGGTGTGAATTTATTCTATCACGATCATCTAGTTTTGTTTACCAAATGCGAAAGCGTATTTTATAATATATGATAGACCTCTCTTCTGTAGTTAATGAACAGAACAGAACCAAATAAGTAACGCTTGCATAGGCTGTAACACACTATTCGGAGAGGAAGGTTAATGGTGGAGCTTTCTATATCTCACTATGTGTATGGTCTGTTTACGTTGCTCATTATCATTACAATGATGATGCGAAAAGGAGTCGTTCTACCATCTTTATTGGGAACGTTTTTAATCGCATGGTTATACAAAGGAAGCATTGTTGAAGGGTTTAAAGCTATTTTTCAAGCAAATTTAGTTGCTGCTAGAGAACTTTTTAGCATTTTTTTAATTATTACGTTTATGCTTGCATTATTAAATTCATTACGGGATTTGGGAGCAGATAAACACATGATAAAACCAATACAGAAAATAATGATAAATGGACATATTTCTTTCTTTGTCTTAGTCATTGCAACATACATTATCTCTCTATTCTTTTGGCCAACACCAGCAGTTCCACTTATTTGTGCTTTACTAGTACCAGCAGCTATTCGCGTTGGCTTACCAGCAATTACTGCAGCGGTGGCTATTGCTATAGCTGGGCAAGGAATGGCTTTGTCCTCAGATTATATTGTGCAAGTTGCTCCAAGCTTATCTGCTGCTTCAGCTGGCGTACATACTACAGCAGTCGCAGAACAAGCTTTCATACTTTCCTTAATTACTGGAGCTGTTGCAGTCTGCTTAGCATATCTATTTGCTCGTAATAAGATACGTAACGCCAATAATCCCATAAACTTAGAAGATTTAGCAAGTATGCAGACTTCTCAAGATGCTCCTATTGAATCAAATAAGGAAATACAAACGAAATGGAGCAAGGTGTTTGCTGTTTTCGTACCCTTAGCATTAGCTGCAGTGGTTATTTACATGATATATGAAAAGCTTCATTCAGGAAGAATGAGCGGTTTTGAAGGCGGTGATGGAGCAGCTTTTATTGGTGGTGTATCTGTTATTTTGCTTTTGTTATCAACGTTAGCGCTTCGAAAAGAGAAAGCACTGGACTATATTACTACCCATATTACAGATGGATTTGTATTTGCCTTCAAAGCTATGGGCCCAGTGATACCAATAGCTGGATTCTTTTTTTTAGGAAGTTCAAATTTTGCAGATGCCATATTAGGCATAGGGGAAGATGCCCCAGCATTTTTGTTTGATTTAGTACAGTCCACACAGTCCTATTTACCTGAAAACCAATGGTTAGTAGCATTTAGTATTTTAATAATCGGTATGATTACTGGCTTAGATGGATCGGGTTTTTCTGGACTTCCACTAACAGGTGCTTTATCGGCTTCGTTGCCATCAAATGGCGTCGATGTGGCAACACTTGCTGCAATTGGACAGATGGGGTCTATATGGACAGGCGGAGGAGCGCTTGCTGCTTGGTCATCTCTTGTAGCGATTGCGGGATTTTGTGGTATTTCCGTAATGGAGCTTGTTAGAAAAAACTTTATCCCAGTTATCGTTGGCCTTGTGGTAGCAACAACGATGGCAGTTTGGGTATTGTGACCCGTTTTAGGGAGCAATGAATAATTTTTAGTTGATGTTGTATAAAAGAAGCGCACTTGTAAAGAGTTTGGGGTACAAGCAAATACGATATAGCAAAGCCGAACAACCAAGATTATAATGGTTCTACTTATTTGCATAATAGAAATTGATAAAACTTTAAGGGTTTACCAATAAGAAAAACGAATAGATGAAATACTTGTCGATAAGCAATGCTTACTTCTAGGGTTACAAGAAGGTATAGGGGAATGACTTTGTTTATTTTTCAATTCATGGAGTGATGTTCCAACTCTTTTTCCCAGTACATAGGTACTAAAGGTAGTTCTATGTTTTTTCAAAGTATTTTACATTTAAAATATTTTTAGATAAAACGTACTAAATTAAAGCGTTTGCGCATAAAGGTTAACAAGATCGTTTTCATAAAAAAAGGGGGGAATGTATGTCTGGTATATTGGTAGCTGTTATTGGTATCGTTGTTTTTGCATTAGGATATCGGTATTATTCGAAATTTGTAGCTGAGAAAATTTTTCGATTAGACCCAAACTATGTTACACCCGCGCATCAATATAAAGATGGGGTAGACTTTGTTCCGACAAATAAGTTCGTATTATGGGGGCATCACTTTACTTCAGTTGCTGGAGCAGCGCCTATTTTGGGACCTGCTATAGCTGTATACTGGGGATGGTTACCAGCATTTTTATGGGTTATTCTAGGAACTGTATTTGCCGCAGGGGTTCATGATTTTGGGACACTCGTATTATCTGTACGAAATAAAGGTCAATCTGTTGGTACATTAGCTCATCGCCTGATCGGTCAACGAGCTAAAATATTGTTTTTATTTATTATTTTAATTCTTGTACTTATGGTGAATGCGGTGTTTGCTTGGGTTATTTCTAACTTATTTATCTCTTATCCAGCAAGTGTTCTACCTGTATTTATCCAAATTCCTTTAGCTATTTGGATTGGGTATGCTGTATACAAACGAAATATCAAAATGCTTCTACCATCTGTTATTGCATTAGCGGTCATGTATCTTGTAGCTGTATTATCAAGCAAGATAGAATGGATGCAAATTGACCTTGTGCAATGGATGGGGGGAGAAGGCAACACGGGTATATTTGGATTAGGCGCAGTCTCCTCAGCGTTCTTTATTTGGATTATTATATTGCTGGTGTATGTATATATTGCTTCCACACTTCCTGTTTGGCAATTGTTGCAACCAAGAGACTTTATTAACTCCCATCAGCTTGTTGTTGGGTTAGGAATTTTATATGTAGGACTAATTTTTACAAATCCAGAAATGACTGCACCTGTGACAAATGCTAACGCAGACACACCGTGGATTCCACTCCTATTTATTACGATTGCTTGTGGAGCTATATCAGGGTTTCATGGTCTTGTTTCCTCGGGGACATCTTCCAAACAATTAGATAAAGAAACAGATGCCCGTTTTGTTGGTTATGCTGGAGCTGTTGGCGAAGGGATTTTAGCACTAGTATCCATCATTGCTGTAGCGACATTTTTTGCAAGTACTGCGGATTTTTCAGCTGTTTATCATAGTTTTGCATCTGCAAATGCAAGTGGTTTAGGTGTTTTCGTAGAAGGAGCAGCTGTATTAGCGGAAGGATTAGGTATACCGATTGATATTGCGGTAACGATCGTTTCCATCATTGTTGTTAGTTTTGCAGCAACAACATTAGATACATCCGTTCGGCTTATGCGATATATTATTGGGGAGTTAGGTAAGGAATATAAACTCCCAGTATTAACAAAAACGCATGTTGCTACGTCTATTGCTGTTTTATCGAGTGCTGCACTTGTTTTACTCCCACAAGGTCCTAAAGGTTTTGGCTCAGGGGGCTATCAATTATGGCCATTGTTTGGAACAGCAAATCAATTACTAGCAGCAATTAGTTTAATGCTTATTGCCGTATGGTTAAAGCGGTTAGGGAGAAATTATGCCGTGGTAATTATTCCTATGATATTTGTTATGGTGATGACATTATATGCTATGTTTCAACAAGTATTATTTGAGTGGTCCTGGACTGGAACAGAACCGAACACTTTATTATTTGTATTAGGATCTATCATTTTTGTGTTTGCGATTTGGATTATTATAACTGCTTTTTCTGTATTACGAGGGGATACAGATCAAAATCTAGATAACTAGTTCATAAACCATGGAAAAGGGATCTAAGGAAGGTCCCTTTTCATTATCTGTGCGTATTAGGAAAGTATAAAGATTTCTAGGTTTTATAGTATAAGCAAAACGACGTCGTTCTTCCGCCATAAGACTTGGCGACAGCCAAGTTTTTCTAAAAAATAAATCGTGCTATTGGAAGGGGAGATATCATGATCGAGCAAATAAAGAAGCTTATTCAATATTATGAAGAAGTAATCAGTCTACCTCATCGTCAGGAAATTGCTCGTGAGTTGAGGCATGAGGACGATATTTTCTTGCTCTTACTTTACTCAGAGATGATTGGAATTCCAAATCCAGTATATTATTATACACTAGAGTTATACCCTTATATGCTAGAAAAATTTCACGATTGGCATTTACGAATGGGAATGGAAAAATCGCCGTTATCTGGCATTCGTTGCTGTTAATAAAGGAGTGATTATATTGGAGGAACTGCATAAAAAGATTGCTTTTATTGGTGGGAAAGGAGGGGTGGGAAAATCAACTTCCGCTGCGGCTTTAGCATGGAAGCGCGCAAAAGAAGGTCGAAAAACTTTGCTTGTTTCTACTGATCCCGCCCATAATTTGGGAGATATTTTTGAAGAGAATATTGGAGGGAGGATTAAAAAAGTTAGTTCACATTTAGATGTACTTGAAATTGATCCTGAACAAGAAACGACGGCTTATATTAATAGTGTAAAGGAAAATATGAAAGGGATTGTTCAACCATCTATGATAAATGAAGTAAATCGCCAATTGGATACGGCTAAAGCATCACCTGGGGCTGATGAAGCTGCATTATTCAATAAGCTTATCTCTATCATTATCGAGGAACATCAACATTATGATCAATGTATTATTGATACAGCTCCAACGGGACACACGATTCGATTGTTAACTTTGCCGGAATTAATGGGTATTTGGATAGACGGATTATTACAACGTAGAAAGAAAACGAATGAAAACTATACGCAATTACTAAATGATGGGGAGCCAATAGAAGATCCTATTTATCATGTACTTGAGGGTAGGAAAGGAAGATTTGCAAAAGCAAGAGAATTGCTACTAGATGATGAACGAACAGGCTTTATTTTTGTGGTTAATCCAGAAAGTTTATCTATAACTGAAACGGATAAGGCTATTCGATTGCTGCATCAACATGAAATCTATGTAAAAAACATCATTGTTAATAAACTATTACCAGAACAAGTAGACGGAAATTTTTTTGCAAAACGAAAACAAATGGAGCAAACTTACGTACAAAAAATAGAAGCCATATTTAAGGAACAAAAAAAATGGTATGTTCCATTGTTTCATCATGATATTATGGATAAGAGGCAGTTAGAAACGTTTAGTGCTTTTTTCTAAAGGGAAATTTTTAGCATAAAGGGGCTGAACGGGTTCGTTTGATATCTGAATCCCCAATATTCATTATTAAAAAAAGGAAGTGTTTTTGGTTATAAACTTAACAGGAAAGGTGGAATTTTTATGAAAGCCTTTGTTCATGAAAATGATACATTACAGGTAACGCAAATGAATGATCCGAAGCCAAAAGAAAATGAGGTAATTGTTCGCCTGAAAATGGCTGGTCTCAACCGACGTGACTTATATATTCCAAATCGTAGAAAAGGGCAGATAGAGCCATTAATTTTAGGATCAGACGGAGCCGGCGTAATTGAAGAGGTAGGACAAGCTGTTAAAAACGTGGCTATCGGTGATGAGGTAATTATTAATCCTGCTTTAGGCTGGTTTGAGAATGCGGATGCTCCTCCTCAAGGTTTTGAAATTTTAGGCATGCCAGATCACGGTACATTTGCAGAAAAAATAGCTATTCCTTCTTATCAAGTGGAGAAAAAGCCAGCTCATTTAACATGGGAAGAAGCGAGTGTTCTTGCATTATCTGGGTTAACAGCATATCGTGCATTGTTTACAAAAGGGCAAGTAAATACAGACGATACCATATTTATACCTGGTGCAGGAAGTGGAGTGGCAACCTATTTAATCCAATTTGCAAAAAATATTGGTGCAAGAATTATTGTGAGTTCGCGGAGTGAAGAAAAGCTGAGAAAAGCTCAATCGATTGGAGCGGATAGGGGCGTGCTCCATGATGAAGATTGGCAACATAAATTAGCTGATGAGAAGATCGATTTGGTCATTGATAGTGTTGGTAGAGCAACATTTCAGCGCTCGTTGGACGTTTTGAAAAAGGGTGGGAAGATGGTAGTGTTCGGTGCAACAACAGAGGATACAGTGGAGTTAGATTTACGCACCTTTTTCTATGGACAGTACCAGTTACTAGGTTCGACAATGGGATGTAAGCAAGAGTTAGAAGCAATGCTAGCGCATGTCGAACAGTATCAAATGCAACCTGTAGTGGATTCCACTTACAAATTAGATGATATGCAACAGGCTTTTCATTATTTAAAAGGTAATGGACAATTTGGAAAGATCGCTATTGATATATGTTAGAAAAACTTGGCTTATCGCCAAGTTTTTCTAATCATAATTATGCAACGTCCGTTTTTTCAATCCAATCTTTTCCTTCTAGGTGTCTGGTTACAAGCATGCTGGATACGGTATCTCCTGTAACGTTTACCATTGTAGCAGGGGGATCAACTACAACACCTATAGCTGAAATGATTGGTAAAGCTTGCATTGGTAATCCGTAAAGCGTAATAATCATCATTTCACCCATAAATCCACCACCTGGAATACCACTCATTACAATACCAGATAATAAACAGATACCGATTGCGGTTAAAAAGGTGTCAATTCCTGTGAAGTCCAAGTTAAACACACCGAAAACAAAAGCAATTTTTAGCATTGCAGACAAACACGATCCGTCCATATGTATGGTTGCACCAAGAGGCATAATGGTTTCTCGAATATCTTTTGGTACGCCAATTCGTTTTGCTGCCTGTAAATTAGCAGGTAATGAAGCAACACTACTTCCAGTACCAAGAGATGTTGCAGCAGGAGCAAGAATGTTTTTCCAAAAGCGACTAACACCTGTTTTGCCACCAGCAATAAATGCATATAAGGTGAACCCGATAGCAAAATATAAAACAGATACAGGATAGTAGACGATAACTGCTTTCGCATAGTCACCAATTAAATCGGCGCCAAACTCCCCAACTAACGAAGCGAAATAAGCACCTAGTCCAATTGGTGCATAGTACATGATAAGCTGAATAATTTTCATAAACACTTCGGCGCCACTTGTTAAGAAAGAAGTAAAGGCTTTCCCTCTTTCACCAGTTAGCCCTGTTGCGACACCAACTAATACAGAAAAAACAATAAGTGCGAGCATATTATTACGTGAAAATAAATCGATAAAGTCGGAAACAGTGAATGTCTGAACTAATTGTTCTGAGAAATTCATTTCTTCTGTCACTTCATCAGGTTGTACAAGTGGAATATCTACGCCAGAACCTGGTTGGAAAATAACAGTGGCAATTAGCATGAACACAGCAGCAATGATTCCTGTAACAACAAATACAGTTAACATCGAGCCCATAATTTTACCAAGACGTTTCATGCTATCCATGCTTGCAATTGCAGAGGAAATAGTAAAGAAAACGAGAGGCATGACAATCATAAATAGTAAATTAATAAATAAATCGCCCAACGGCCTAATGACTGTAGCATCTTCGCCATAGTAAAGCCCAATTATAGAACCGATCATTATCGAAATAAGTAAGATAATTGGAAAGCGGTAAGCTTTAATTTTATCTTTCATGTTCGTTCATTCCTTTTCATTTAGTAAAATAGGATAGCTCCTCTATTTTACACGAAAATGGAAAAGAACAAAAGGGAAGAAGCGCTGTTTTAATAGGGATCTGTGGTTCTCTACAATTCCATTTTAAAGGACATCTACATCTCTAGGTTACCATCTATTATAAGTATGGTTGAATCAGTTCAATGGCATGCTTTAATTTTTTGCTATTTCGTTCATATAAAGCTTTGCTTTGTTTGTTTTCTGTAGCTAAAGCAAATAGTTCTAAATCTGCCTGACATTTTTTCATATTTGCTAAAAGGAGTGCCTTTTCAGTTGGTTGAGGAACACTGATTTTATCATCGTATAAATCAAGGTACAATTGTCCATTATTATCTGCTTGAGCGAGAAACACATTTTCAATGCTTACATTTTGTTTATCTAATTCTGTTTCCAACCAATTCATATTTAAAGCTAAATTAGCAAGTGGTTCCAATAAAACTTCTCCATCCATAATAATGGTTTGCGGTTCTTTTTCAGGCGCTAATTTTAACCCAAGATCCTTGGCTGTTAGTGGGCGATTTTCTCTTTTAGGCAATACATTTAATGTTCCAGAGGGCTCAAGCACTGCAAATTCTACATCAGATGCGAGGAACACACCATTGTCTCTTAACTTTCCTAGTAAATCATCCGTTGAATATCCTTCTTTTTTTAGATTGTCCTCCATAACTTTTCCGTCTTGAATAAAAACGGTACTTTTCCCCTCTGTAAGATCGCGAAAACGTTTACTTTTAAGAGAAATATATTCAACAGCAAAAGGGACAATAAACCAAATAGACATGGATAAAAGAGCATAAATTATATTACTTGTTGGATCTATCGTATGTATTGCTACGATTCCACCTAGCACAATTCCAGTAATATATTCGAAAACGTTTAATTGTGATAATTGCTTCTTTCCTAGCCACTTTGTCATGAAAAAAAGAATGATCAACAGTGAAAATGACCGAATGATAATGATAATCCATTCTGGCATAAACAGCCTCCTTTCCAAGTTTTATTTATATTGTGGTTCTTCTTTCGATAATTGGATGACTTGATGTCGCAATTCGTTCTTAATTTCAGTAATAATTCGTTCTGCTTCCGTCAATTTTATTTGTTGTTCTTGTTCATTTGTTTTAGCTGTTAGCAGTTGTAAGGAGGCTTCCACACTTTTGATTGCTGAGTAGCAGCCTTTTACTTGTGCACCAATTGTCATAGTGTAACGACCTCCTTATCCTTTTGGTTTAAAAATTAGTGCGCCAATGACCCCGAAAATAATTGCGGCTGAAATTCCTGCACTTGTTACTTCAAACATTCCCGTCACAACACCAACTAAACCGTGTGTTTCTGCTTCTGCCATAGCACCATGAACGAGTGAATTACCAAAGCTAGTAATTGGTACAGTTGCACCTGCTCCGGCAAAGTCAATTAATGGTTCATAGAGGCCGAACCCATCTAGAATGGCACCGGTAACAACTAAAATGGATAAAGTTTGTCCAGGATTTAATTTAAAAATGTCAAACAGTAATTGGCCAATAACACAGATAAAACCACCAATTACGAAAGCCCAAAAAAAGATCATTACATATCACGTCCCGTTTTAAATTTCGATAGATACTGCATGGGCAATACACGGAATCGGATCATTTTGTTGTATGCTCATCGGAGAATGAAGTGCACCTGTTGCTACAATTAGTATTCGTTTCAATTCACCGGCTTTCATCCGATTGAGCAAATGTCCATATGTGACTACGGCTGAACAGGCGGTACCACTTGCGCCAGCTAACACCGGCTGTCCCTCGCGATATATGATTAAACCACAATCTACATATCTTTCCTCATCCATTGATAGTCCGCGATCGACAAGTAGATCATACGATATTTCTCTACCGATATGCCCTAAATCGCCTGTAGCAATTAAATCATAATAGTCAGGAGAAATGTTTCTATCTTGTATATGTTTTTCAATCGTATCTACGGCAGCTGGCGCCATCGCAGCGCCCATGTTAAACGGGTCTGTTATACCCATATCAATAACCTTGCCAATTGTAGCTGATGTAATAACGGGGCCTGTACCTTGTTGAGCAACTAAGGAACAACCTGCGCCAGTAACTGTCCATTGTGCGGTAGGAGGCTTTTGCCCGCCGTATTCTGTAGGGTAACGAAATTGTCGTTCCGCAGAGGCGTTATGGCTTGCTGTTCCACTTAAAATATAATTAGCTCCTTTATTATTGATGATCATAGCAGCTAGGGCTAAACTTTCCATAGAAGTGGCACACGCATTAAATAAACCAAAAAAAGGAAGGCCCAATGTTTTGGCAGCAAAATTTGTTGGTGTTATTTGATAAATTAAATCACCACTCATAAAAAATTGTACCTGTTCTTTTTCAATGGAACTTTTTTTTAGGGCAATTTGACAGGCTTCTTCCATTAATGTTTGTTGTGCTTTTTCAAATGAGGCTTGACCCAGCCACATATCATCATGCAATATGTCAAAGTCTTTAGGAATATTTCCATTAGCTTCAAATGGACCGCCTACTGTCCCAGTCGATATAATAACTGGTCGATTGGCGAATACCCATGTTTGATGTCCTTGGAGCATTATAACCCACCCCATTGGACTAAAATTGTTTTTATCAAAGCAACAACAAATGCTGAAAATACGCCGTAAACGATGACAGGACCTGCTAGTTTTAACATATTTGTACCAACTCCGAGGATAAATCCTTCCGTCCGATGTTCAATAGCCGAAGAAATGACTGCATTGCCGAAACCAGTAACTGGAACAGCTGAACCTGCACCGGCAAATTGTCCAATTCGATCATATACTCCAAATCCAGTAAGGAGCATCGTTATAAAAATTAAAGTAGCTACTGTTGGGTTTCCGGCGGTTTGCTCCGTGAAATGAAAGAAATACATATAAAAAGTAGAGATAAGCTGTCCAATGAAACAAATAAAACCGCCGACAAAAAAAGCTTTTAAGCAATTTTTTAATACAGGCCTTTTCACTTCTCTTTGCTGTTGAAATGTTTGATACTCCTGAACATCAGGTGGTAGATTTTTCTTTTTTTTATCCGCCATATTGTGTTCCCTCTCTCTACGTTTGTTCTTTAGAAAAATCAATAATTCGTTGTACTTCTTTTTGTACTTCTTTTTTACTGTACTGTTTTTTATTCAAGTTTTTTTCTAGTTTTCCTAATTCCATCATTATTTTTTTGTCTGCTGATAATTCTACTTTTAAATCAGGAAAGTTTTTTTGTAATTTTTTAGTTAGTTTTTTCTTGATATTTTGTAACTTAAAGCGTTGCATATGTTTTACTTCAACGGTTGCTAATAATTGCTTATCTGTATTGACTGCATGAATAGCATTTATTTCGGAGTTTTGTCGTAATAAGTCTTTTGCTTGATTGGATGGAGTTTGGTCAATAGGTTGGTTTCTAGATATTTTTGTTATATTAACCTCAT
>NZ_JABXHF010000087.1:0-15410 GCF_013393565.1 Virgibacillus sp. | reverse complement strand
TTTATTATGTACAATATGCGCATGCACGAATTTGTACGTTATTAGATAAGGCAGAAACAAATGGTTATGCTTATGAAAAGTATGACAGTTCTTTATTAAAACAAACGAGTGAAATAAACTTGTTAAAGCTATTAGCTACATTTCCGCAACTGGTGTTGGATGCTGCGGAGAAACGAATTCCGCATAAAATAACCCAGTACGCATTTGATGTAGCATCTCAATTGCACAGTTTCTATAATGCAGAGAAAGTGTTAGATGAAAGTCAGTTAGAAGTAACGAAAGCAAGGCTAGCGTTGCTAGAAGCAGTTAAAATAACGCTTGATAATGCGCTTCGTATGGTTGGTGTACATGCACCAGAAAAAATGTAAAACGTTATATAAATAGAAGCCGAACAATCATAAGATAATTGTTCGGCTATTTGTATTGTGAAAATATGTATACTGCCATGAGCTGGCGATTGGATCGTTCGCGTCTGTTGAAATTCGCCCGTCCTTGCGTAGAACTATCTCCTGCTCTCCGAAAATCGCTCTCCCCCACAAACTCGCTCCTACTCGTCCAAAAAACGCTCGCCATAACACGGAATTCGCTCATGCCGGTTTAAAAGTAGTTCACCTCAAGCGAAAAATGCCATTTTAATTTCTTGAACTAAAAATATTTAACCTAACATGTATAGCTATTTCGTATTTGTTTAAACTATCTACAAGAAAAGCAGATGCAATCTCTGCCCAATCTAAAATAAGTTAACATTCATGGATCATTTAGTGATTTGCGAGTTAAGATCAAGTCCATGAAAAGCTTTGGAAAGGTGGCGACCAATCATTATTTCATTTAGGTCTTCATCCACTTTTTACAATATGAGGAGGTATGGAAGTGAAGCAACCATTACATGTTACGTCTGAAATTGGTGCACTACAAACGGTTTTGTTGCATCGACCTGGTAAAGAAGTTGAAAATTTAACCCCTGATTATTTAGAGCATTTGTTATTTGATGATATTCCTCATTTACCAATGATTCAAAAAGAGCATGATTATTTTGCTCAAACGTTACGAAATAGAGGTATTGAAGTACTTTATTTAACCAATTTAATGACAGAAGCGCTTCATACAGAAGAGTTAAGACAGCAATTTGTGAAGCAAATATTATTGGAATCGAATGTCCATGGTGGTAGTGCGCAAAAAATAGCTGATTATTTATTGTCGTTTGACACCGAAGAGATGGTAAAGAAAATTATGGCTGGTGTGAGAAAATCAGAAATTCCAGTGGAGAAAAGGAACCATCTATATGAATTGTTAGATAATCATTACCCATTTTATTTAGATCCAATGCCGAATCTTTATTTTACGAGAGATCCAGCGGCAACGATAGGTAATGGGTTAACGATTAATACCATGAGAGAAGTTGCAAGAAGGCGAGAATCGCTATTTATGAGTTATATCATTCATCATCATCCTAGGTATGCTGAGTTTGATATCCCTATTTGGTTGGATCGCGATTATCCGTGCCCCATAGAAGGTGGCGATGAGCTTGTTTTAAGCAAAGATACGATCGCCATTGGTATAAGTGCAAGAACGGCAGCAAAATCCATTGAGCAATTGGCTATAAATATTTTTAAACGCCAAAAGGAAATAAAGCGCGTTGTTGCTGTAGAAATTCCGAAGTCAAGAGCATTTATGCACTTAGATACCGTATTTACAATGGTTGATTTCGATAAATTTACCATCCACCCCGAGATTCAAAATAAAGATGGACAAATGGATATTTATATTTTGGAACAAGGGAAAGAAGAAGACACCGTAAAAATAACGCATAAAACGAATTTGTTGGAAACACTAAAAGAAGTACTGGGTCTAAAAGATGTTGCGTTAATCCCATGTGGAGGAGGAGACGTTATTGCTGCGCCGAGAGAGCAATGGAATGACGGTTCAAACACATTGGCAATTGCACCTGGTGTCGTTGTCACATATGACCGTAACTACGTGTCTAACAAATTGCTACGTGAACATGGCATTGAAGTTATTGAAGTCACTAGCTCTGAATTGTCGAGAGGTCGTGGTGGTCCGCGTTGTATGAGTATGCCGTTATCAAGAGAAGATTTATAAAGCTAAAAAGCATGCAATCGAGAAACTACTTGCATAGTGAAAAAATTAACAAAAGGTAATTACCATTTTTAACTATAAATTAATAACTTTAGGAGGATGAAAATGGCGACAAAGTTAACGGAACAATTAACTGGTAAACATTTTTTGACATTAAAAGATTTTACAGCGGATGAGATTCATTATTTGCTTGATTTAGCAGCTGATTTAAAAGCAAAGAAAAAATCTGGCACGCCACACCATTATATGAAAGGGCAAAATATTGCCCTATTATTTGAAAAACCTTCTACCAGAACACGCTGCGCCTTTACAGTAGCATGCATTGATTTAGGAGCACATCCAGAATATCTTGGGAAAAATGATATTCAATTTGGGAAGAAAGAATCTGTTCGTGATACAGCCATTGTATTAGGAAGAATGTTTGACGGTATTCAATTTCGCGGATTTGATCAGGAAACGGTAAATGGTTTAGCGGAAAATTCTGGCGTTCCTGTTTGGAATGGGTTAACAAATGAATTCCACCCTACACAAATTCTTGCCGACTTACTAACGATAAAAGAACATATTGGACATTTGAAAGGTGTTAAGTTCGTTTATGTTGGTGATGGTAGAAACAATATGGGAAACAGCTTATTAATCGGCTGTGCGAAGGTTGGTATGGATGTTCGCATTTGCTCTCCAGAGGTATTATTTCCGGATGAGGATGTAGTTCGTTACGCGGAAGAAGTGGCAAAAGATTCTGGAGCAAACATTACGATTACTTCCGATATTGATGAAGCCGTTTCTGGAGCTGAAGTGATTTATACTGACGTGTGGGTATCTATGGGAGAAGAAGATAAGTTTAAAGAGCGAATTGATTTACTTTATCCATATCAAGTAAATAAAGCAATGCTTGAGAAAACAGGTAATCAAGACAATGTCATGTTCCTCCATTGTTTACCGAGCTTTCACGATTTAGAGACAGAAGTAGGACGAGATATACACGAAAAGTTTGGTTTAAAGGAAATGGAAGTAACGGATGAAGTATTTCAAAGCAAAAATTCATTTGTCTTTGATGAAGCAGAGAACAGGCTGCATACGATTAAAGCCGTAATGGCTGCAACGAATGGAAATGAAACTAGCTAATCAACCCCTATTTATAAAGGGAGGTGTACAAAATGAGTGAAGATGAAAAAAAGCTAGGGCTAGTGGCGCTTATTGCGCTAGTTGTCGGTTCCATGGTTGGAGGAGGAGCATTCAACTTAGCTGGAGATATAGCACTTGGATCTAATTCCGGTGCAGCCATTATTGGCTGGATTATTACAGGCATTGGTATCGTAGCCCTTGCCTTTGTCTTTCAAAATTTAACTCAAAGGAAACCAGAATTAGATAGCGGTATTTATAGCTATGCAAAAGCTGGGTTTGGAACATTTTTAGGATTTAATAGTGCATGGGGTTATTGGCTATCGGCGTTTTTAGGGAATGTAGCTTATGCTACATTAGTTTTTTCATCAATTGGTTACTTTATCCCCATGTTCGAAGGCGGTCAAAATGTCGCTAGTATTATCGGTGCTTCCGTCGTTTTATGGTCCGTGCATTTTCTTGTTTTACGTGGTGTCAGTTCAGCTGCGCTTATTAATACAGTAGCAACGATTGCCAAAGTGATTCCTATATTTTTGTTTATTATTATAGCGATCATTGCGTTTAAATGGGATACATTTTCATTTGAGTTCTGGGGCAGTGAAGGTTTTAGTTGGGCCTCTGTTGGTGAACAAGTTAGAAGCATGATGTTAGTTACTTTATGGGTATTTATCGGTGTTGAAGGTGCTGTTGTAATGTCAGGTAGAGCAAGAAATCGCTCTGATGTTGGGAAAGCCACAGTAATTGGGTTAATTAGTGTGCTTTTAATTTACATTTTAATCTCTTTGTTATCGTTAGGGATTATGTCAAGAGAAGAATTAGCTAATTTACCAAATCCTGCAATGGCTTATGTGTTAGAAGAAATTGTTGGGAAATGGGGAGCTATTGTTATTAACCTTGGTCTAATCATCTCGGTTATGGGAGCTTGGCTTGGTTGGACGTTGTTCGCAGCGGAGTTACCTTATGTCACGGCAAAAGACAAAGTGTTTCCTAAATGGCTAGCAAAAGAGAATAAAAATCACGCCCCCGTCAATTCGTTATGGTTAACCAATGGGCTTATCCAACTATTTCTGATAACGCTTTTATTTTCTGAAGCAGCATATAATTTTATGTTCTCTTTGGCAACTTCAGCTATCCTTATTCCCTATATGTTATCGGCTTTTTACCAAGTAAAATTGACCATGACAGGTGAAGGATATGAAGTAGGAGAAAAACGTATCAAAGAGAAAGTGATTGGTTTTATTGCGAGCATTTATGCTTTGTGGCTCGTATATGCTGCTGGAATAAGCTACTTGCTTTTAACCATGTTGTTATATGCTCCAGGGATTATTCTTTATAAACGGGCGTTAAAAGAAAATGGCATTCAAAAGCAAGACACGAAGGTAGAAAAATCGCTAATGATTGCATTTGTTGTCTTAGCAGTAATTGCAATAGGTGGCTTAGTTACTGGCAGGATAACCATCTAACAGAAAGGAAGGATGAAATGGCGAATGAACGTATTGTGATTGCACTAGGCGGTAATGCGATTCAGTCTGGTAGTGCAACGGCTGAAGCACAGCAACAAGCGTTAAACCATACGGCAAAACAGTTAATAGAAATTATTAAACAAGGCTACCAAGTAGCTATTACACACGGTAATGGTCCTCAAGTAGGAAATATTTTATTACAACAAATTCAATCTCATAGTGAACAGACGCCTGCGATGCCTTTGGATACGTGTGGGGCAATGAGTCAAGGAATGATTGGTTATTGGTTGGAGAATGCACTTTATGGTCAGTTGCATGAAGCTGGGCTCAACAACCAAGTAGCTACGGTTGTAACTAGAGTAGAGGTTGATCCAGATGATAAAGCTTTTCAACAACCGACCAAACCAATTGGTCCGTTCTATTCGGAAAACGAAGCAAAAAAACAAATGGAAAAGAATGATATTACATTTAAGGAAGACGCTGGAAGAGGATGGAGAAGAGTAGTTCCTTCGCCTCAACCTTTGAGAATTTTAGAACATGAAGTCATTAAAGCTCTAATGGATAAGGAAACGATTGTGATTAGTACTGGTGGCGGTGGTATTCCAGTTTATTCAAAGAATGAGCAGATTATCGGTGTAGAAGCTGTGATAGATAAAGATTTTGCTTCCGAGAAATTAGGAGAGCTCATTCAAGCAGATAAGTTAGTAATTTTAACTGAAGTAGAACATGTATATGTAAATTATCAAAAACCGGAGCAAAAAGTGCTCGAACAAGTTACCACAACAGAATTACGAAGATATGCGGAAGAAGGTCAATTCGCTGCAGGTAGTATGTTGCCAAAAATAGAAGCTGCCATTACATTTGTTGAATCGAAACCTGGTAGAAAATGTATGATTACTTCGCTAAGTAAAGCTGCTGAAGCTGTAGGAGAAAATGCTGGAACAGTTATCCAAAATGAATAGTTGCGGTATTGTTGGCTTATTATCTAGGCTCTCGCTTCACGATGATTCAAAAATTTGAAGCGGGAGCACAGTATCTATAATAATCCCTTGTAAATGGGAGGTTGTTTGATGAATAAAAAAGAACGCCAAGAAAAAATTTGTGCACTTATACGAACCAACGAAGTGCGTACGCAAAAAGAATTACGTGAATTATTAAAGAATCAGGGGTATGATGTTACACCAGCAACCATTTCAAGAGATATGCAAGAAATACAAGTGAGGAAAGAGTATTCACCAAATGGTGTGGAGAGTTATCATTTACCCAGCAATGTAAAAGAAAAATCATCAACCATTCAAAAATTACAACAGTTTTTTTCGGAAGCGATTCAATCCATCGAAGTGTCGGGAATCTTTGTCATTATTAGAACAGATCCAGGCAATGCGAAAGCCATTGGATATATGATGGAATCGTTAGAATGGAAGCAGCTAGCAGGTGTCATTAGTGGTGATGACAATTGTTTATTACTATGCAAAACAGAATCTGAAGCAGAAAAAGTAAAAAAGAAGTGTTTGGAAATATGGGGGAAAGATAAAAATTAAACGGTTTTTAAATAGATAAATACTGGCTTCAATTATTAATTAGAAGATAAAAACTCTAACTACGTTTTAAAGATCACCCAAAAACGGTTGCGCATTACTTGATGCGCTTTTTGTATATCCTTATATCAGATGATTATTTTATTTTGTAAACCAAAAGACTGTGGAGATTAAGGAAATTAAAAATTGTTATAAAGTTTTACAAACAATAAATAATTGTATATAATAAAAGAAAATAGCAGGGGAGGAGTTGAAAAAATAATTAATGGATTGATATAGTTTCTTAGTATTAAAATGACTCTGTGAATTTTTGGGAGAAATCCCAATGATGCTATAGGGTTAATTTGCTGATGTTAAATATAGAAAAAACAATTGTTTATTTATATAATTTAAAGTCTGTATTATATAACTGAGGTGAGCTTATGAGATCTCGCCAGTTTGCAATTTTAAAATTGCTTGATAACGAAGAAGGTATGGTGGTGACGAGTGCTCAACTGGCTACGGAGGTTAATGTAAGTCCGAAGACAGTAAGAATGGAAATAAAACAATTGAATACGATTCTTAGAGACTACAATATGTATATTAAATCCTTACGCGGAAAAGGATATATTTTAAAAGGCAAGAATAAAGAAAAAATAACTAAATTGTTATCAAAATGTGTAAACGAATTTCGCACGGTGGTCCCCGTAGATTCAAGTGCCAGAGTAAATTATCTATTAGAAAAACTATTGTTTTGTACCGATTATATAAAAATAGAGGAGTTACTTGCAGAGTTATTCATTAGTAGATCTACTTTACAAGGTGATTTAAAAACGGTTCGAGAATTACTACAATTTTATGGGTTGTTTATTGAACATAAACCTAACTTTGGAATGAAAATAGTTGGCGATGAAACGTTCATCCGTTTTTGTTTGTCTGAATACATTTTTAATCAACATCCATTACTTCTAAAAGAGCAAATGGGGAATATTTTGTCGTTAGAAGAATTGAATATCATAAGGAATTCCATTCTCGAAAATATAAGAAAACATCATATCGCTATTTCCGATATTAGTTTACACAATTTGATCATTCACTTATCCATTGCATATAAGCGTTTGTTAGAACACAAGTCTGTTGAATTTGTAAAAGAAGAAATATATTCTTTATTTTATGAAAGAGAATATGAAGTAGCACAAAAGATAGTAGAGCAAATCGAAAGCGGATTAGGAATTAAATTTCCCAAAACAGAAGTTGCTTATTTAGCCATTCATTTAAAAGGAACAAAGCTGACTTCCACTGCTAATCATTTAGATTTTCAAAGTATAGTTGATAAGGAAATTTATTGTCTAGCAAAGGAGGTTATACAGGTCATTGATAATGAGTACGATTTAAAGTTAACAGATGATGAAGAACTGTTAAGAAATTTATGCTTACATCTTAAACCTGCTATTAGTCGTTTTCGCTATCAAATGAATATACGTAATCCAATGTTGGAGGAAATAAAAATGGAATACCCTCTTTCATTCGAAGCGGCATTAACAGGGGTTAGTGTAATAAATGAACGATTTAGTGTTCAGTTTAATGAAAGTGAAGTCGGCTATGTTGCTCTTCATATAGAGGCTGCATTAGAAAAGGCAAAACGCTCCTATATGGAACGGAAGCGTAGCTTAATTGTTTGCGCTACGGGTCTGGGAAGCTCGCAATTGCTTTTACATAAGTTGATAAATATTTTTGGGAAGAAACTTCATATTACTGGGACAATAGAACTATATAACTTAACACGTCTTAACCTTAAAGATTATGATTTTATTATTAGTACAATTCCAATTAAAAATAAACTACCAATACCAGTTATTCATATAAGTAATATTCTTGGTAATATAGATGTTTCTAAAATTGAGCGTATGTTAGATTGTTTGGATATAGACTTAAAAGAATTTATTTTTCCAGAGTTTACATTTTTACAATATGATTTTCAAATACCAGAATCAGTTATTAAATTTTTAACAAATAATTTAGTGCAGAAAGGAAAAGCAGACACAGATTATATACAATCTGTACTAGAAAGAGAAAGTTATGCACCAACTAGTTTTGGCAATATGGTAGCGATTCCTCATCCACTAAAACCAGGAACAAATGCCACCTTTCTCTCTATATTAACTTTATTACGTCCAATAAACTGGGGAGATAAGTTTGTTCAATTAGTCATATTACTTAATATAAATAAAAATAGGAAAGAAGATCTGCAACTCATGTTTCAATCTCTTGTTCATTTAATGAATGATAAACAAAAGGTCTTTCAGTTACTAAGATGCAAGACGTATTCGGAATTATTAGAAGTAATAGAAGAATAGAAAAAAGAGTGAAAGTATTTTAGTTAAACTTTTGCTCTTTTATTACACTATAGGAAATTATAAAAGTTTAAAGGTTTATAAACTACAGTGTTCGCCAAGCCTTATGGCGAACGCTGTAGTTTTTCTTATGTTTCTATAACATAACTTTATTTCTATTGGAAAAGGGAAATCCTTTCTATTTCGAAGTGATTTTTTACCTTTAATAGAGGTAAAAACCAACCTCGATATGTATGCGTTAACATACTATGATGAAAGTGGAATATTTAATTTAATCAAAGAAAGGATGATGATCTTTAATGGGTGGATTAAAAATAACGGTAATTGGAGGGGGTTCTTCCTATACGCCTGAATTGTTAGAGGGAATTATTAACAATCAAGAACTTTTACGAGTAGAGGAGCTTTGGTTAGTAGATATAGAAGAAGGAAAACAGAAGTTGTCCATTATAGAAGGGCTATCAAAGCGAATGATTCAAGCATCAGGATATTCAATTAAAATTGTTGCAACTTTCAATAGACAAGAGGCGATAAAAGGTGCAGATTACATTATTACCCAACTTAGAGTTGGACAGCTTAAAATGCGTCGTTATGATGAATACACCTCTATTAAACACGGAGTAATTGGTCAGGAAACAACCGGAGCAGGTGGCTATATGAAAGCATTACGTACCATACCAGTTATTTTAGATATTTGCAATGATATGGAACAACTTGCACCCAAAGCATGGTTATTGAATTTCACAAATCCTGCAGGAATTGTAACAGAGGCGGTCTTAAAATATAGCAATGTAAAAGTTATTGGTTTATGCAATAACCCGATAAATTATTATAAAAAATTTGCTGCTGCTTATAACGTTTCTATGAAGGATGTGAGCATCAATTTCACAGGTATAAATCATTTGCTTTGGCTGACTGATTTATATATTAGGGGCGAGTCAAGAATTAAAGATATATTTAATGGATGGTCAAATATTTATGAAGCAAAAAATATTCCTGACTTTGGCTGGGATCTTGATTTCTTAAGATCTTTAGATGCTATTCCATGTGGTTATCATAAATATTATTATCAGTCTGATCGGATTTTACAACAGCAATTAGAGGAGTTTAAACGAAATGAAACCCGTGCTGATCAAGTTCAGAAGATTGAGCGAGAACTATTTAAAATTTATCAAAATCCAAAACTAAGCAAAAAACCAAAAGTTTTAGAACAAAGAGGTGGTGCGTACTATTCGGAGGCAGCTGTAAATTTGATTAAATCGATTGAGTTGAATACAAAAGAAATGCATACATTGAATGTTCGTAATAATGGATCAATTTCTTGTTTACCTATCAATACTTGTATAGAAGTAAATTGTGTTGTGGAACGGCATCAGGTTACTCCATTGCAAGTAGGGCAAGTTTCTCCGCAAATCAGCGGACTTTTACAACATGTGAAAGCATATGAAGAACTCACTGTTGAAGCTGGTGTTAATGGGGATAAAGGTGTTGCTCATCAGGCATTGACGTTACACCCACTTATCCCTTCCGCTGAAAAGGCAAATGCTATTTTAAAAGAAATGTTTATGATAAATAAAAAGTTTTTACCGCAGTTTAAGATTTAAGGAGGGAAACGTACAGTGAAAATAACGTTGCTTTGCGCATTAGGGATGAGTACAAGCCTTTTGGTAGAAAGAATGAAAAAAGCAGCCAGTCGCAGAGAGTTGGATGTGAAAATAGAAGCACATTCGGTAGACGAGATAGATAGACAACTTAAAGATTCAGATGTCATGCTCTTAGGTCCACAAATTCGCTATAAAAAGAAGGAACTATTTAAAAAAGCAGAAAAGGAAAAGGTGCCAATTGCTATTATTGATATACGAGCATATGGAGCGACAGATGGTGAAAAAGTGCTAGAGCAAGCGCTTCATTTAAAGAATAATGATGAGGAGGGTGTATAGTGAATCGTTTTAATGAGTCTATGGAACGTTATTTTATGCCAGTTGCAGGGAAATTGGCTGAACAACGTCATTTAAAATCAGTAAGAGATGGAATTATAGCAACAATGCCGCTATTAATTATTGGAAGCGTTTTTCTGATTATTTCATCTCCACCAATTGAATCGTGGGCTGAATTTATGAAACCCTATGCACAAACGTTAAGTATTCCAGTAAATGCTACCTTTGGTTTGTTAGGTCTAATCGCAGTATTTTCAATTGCATATAGCCTTGCGAAAAGCTATGGAATGGATGAATTATCTGCTGGTGTACTAAGTGTGGCTACATTTTTTGTCGCTACCCCTCTTACTGAAGAAGGAAATATACCGTTAAACTTAATGGGAAGTGAAGGACTATTTATTGCCATTGTTTTAGCCATCTTCACAGTAGAAGTTTTCCGTTTTTTTGAAAACAAAAATATTGTTATTCGTATGCCTGAAGGGGTGCCACCGTCAGTATGGCGAGCATTTACAGCTCTTATTCCCGGAGCAATCATTATTTTTATAGTATGGGGAGTAGACTTATTGTTGCGTCACTTCTTCAATTTATCATTGCATGGAGTAGTCGCCGCTATTTTAAGGCAACCTTTAGAAGCTATGGGATCAAGTTTATGGGGAGCAATTATTGCAATAATCCTTATCCATTTACTGTGGTCTTTTGGAATTCATGGTATCTCCGTTGTAGCAAGTGTCATGGCTCCAATATGGTATAGTTTAACAGAGCAAAATGTTGCTGCACAACAGGCTGGCGAGGAACTTCCATATATAATTGGGCAACCATTTATGGCGATATGGTGGGCGGTCGGTGGTTCAGGCATGGCTTTAGCATTAACCATACTTTTTGTTTGGCGAGCTCGTTCGAGGCATTTGAAAGGATTGGGACGAGGCTCTATTTGGGCTAGTTTCTTTAATATAAGTGAACCGATAGTTTTTGGAGCTCCCATTGTAATGAATCCATTGTTATTTTTACCGTTCATATTGGCACCATTAACAGTAGGCATTATCACATATTTTTCGATGTCACTTGGATTTGTAGGAAAACCTTATGTAATTGTTCCATGGACGACACCACCTCCTTTTTCTGGAATATTGACAACAGGTGATTGGCGTGAACAGGTGATTGGCGTGGTGGTGTATTAATGATGATCAATATCATTGTAGCTATATGTATTTATTACCCGTTTTTCCGTTTGTACGATAAAAAACTATTAGAAGAAGAGCAAGCTAGTGAGTCAGTGGCTGCTACTACAGAAAGTTAGGAGTATTGTTATGGGGAACAATACAGTCAAACTCATTATTAATGCGGATGATTTTGGGCTTACGGCTGGTGTGACATATGGAATCCTATTTGCTCATCAATATGGTATCGTATCAAGTACAACTGTAATGGTTAATATGCCATTTGCCAAAGAGAGTTTAAAAGAAGCAAAAAAACATCCTAATTTGGGAATAGGTTTGCATCTCGTTTTTGATGCAGGTCGTCCCATCTTTTCTTCCCAAAGTAGTTTAACGAGTCATTCTGGATATTTTTTGAAAAAGGAAGGATTAATGCAATCTGCTAAAAGAAAGGATATAAAAAACGAGGTAGAGGCTCAGCTTGATTTAGCTCATAAATGGTATGGAAATGTAACGCATATAGATAGTCATCATCACCTGCACCATCATTTTCCATTGTTACTGGATGTCGTTTTAGAGACTGCAAAAAACTATAATATGCCGGTTAGATTGCTTCCTGACACAAAGATAGCGTATAAAATAGCGAGTCCAGATTATTTTTGTGGAGGTTTTTATGGGGAAGAAAACGTTTCAATTAATAATCTTAAAGATATTTTAACACGTTTAAAACCAGGGATTACAGAAATGATGTGCCACCCAGGATTTATAGATTCTGGTTTATATAAAATTAGCAGTTATAACAGGATGAGAATGAAAGAAGTGGCTGTCTTAACTAACAACAAGATGAAAGAATATATGCAAAAACAATCTATTGAATTGATTCATTATGGAGGAGTCGCGGATGGACGTTGAGAATGCATCAATGAATATTATTTTACATGCAAGCAATGCAAAACAACACTTGTATGAGGCATTAAATCATGCTCGGGAGGCTGAATTTAATGCCATTGAATCTTCAATGAAGCTTGTTCATACTGAATTATTGCAAGCGCATAAATTACAAACGAAACTAATTCAAGAAGATACAAAGGGAGAGCTTGAAAATATCCCTGTCTTATTAGTTCATGCTCAGGATCATTTAATGTCTGTAATATCAGAAAAGAGCTTAATAGAAGAATTAATAATACTTCATCGAAATCAAAATGAACAAAGTGAAAAAATCAACCATTTAATGAATAGGATGTATGGTAATTAGAGAATCAAAAAATAGAGTAAGATGTTTATGTAAGGAAATTAGCATACGAACGTAAAGTGGTATTTAGAGATAAAAGCAAAAAGTTTCATGAAGCGGTAAAAAATATTATTCTCTCCACATATAAATTAAAAAAAGCAATGAAGGGGAGTGGAAATTGATACCAGGTATTGAAGTTTTTTTAAATGAACATTTAGCATGGGTTGAGGATAAGCGGGTAGGATTAATTACAAATCATACAGGAGTTACAAGTGATTTAAAGCGTAGTATTGATTTATTATATAAACATCCAGAAGTATGTTTAACGGCGCTGTATAGTCCCGAACATGGTATTCGAGGTAATCGTGAAGCTGGTGAGTATGTGGAATCTTATGTGGATGAAAAAACTGGCTTACCTGTTTACAGTTTATATGGGTCGACTTGGAAGCCAAAAGAAGAAATGCTTGAGGATGTAGATGTTTTATTATTTGATATTCAGGATATCGGTTCCAATGTTTATACCTATATTTATACTCTTGGATTTGTTATGGAGGCCGCTGCAGAGTACGATAAACAAATAATTGTTTTAGACAGACCAAATCCAATTGGTGGTATGAAAGTGGAGGGGCCGTTGCGTTCAGAAGATGCAGTAAGTTTTATGGGGAGATTTTTACTCCCTGTAAGGCATGGGATGACGGTTGGGGAATTAGCTTTAATGTGGAACCATGAATACAGTATGGGAATAGATGTAAAAGTAGCTAAAGTCAAAGGTTGGAGAAGAAACGTGTATTTTTCTAATACGGAGCTACCTTGGGTTCTAACATCCCCAAATATTCCTACTGAAGAGACAGCTTATTTATATACTGGAACGGAGCTATTGGATGATACGTCACTGTCTACAGGGCTTGGTACTACAAAACCGTTTGAATTAGTAGGTGCTCCATGGATTGAAAGCGAAGCATTGGCAGAAGAAATGAACAAACGTAATCTTGCAGGTGTTAAGTTTCGCCCTGCTTATTTCACTCCAAAATTCGGAAAGTATAAAGGAGAATTAATTGGTGGAGTGCAAGTTCATATAAGTAATATTTCAGAAGTTGACTTGGTCTCCTTAGGGTTAAACTTAGTTGATGCAATGAGAGATCAAAACCCTGAAAAATTTAAAATGAATAAGAGTTATGTTCATTTAATTGGAGATACCGAAGTACCTAATAAGATTATGAATGACCATCCCGTCAGTGAAATTATTGACTCGTGGCAAGAAGATTTGAATAAGTGGGTAAAAAATGTTCGTAATAGGTATTTAATTTATCCTCCTTATCCAGATAAAGCCAAACCTTACAAGCCAAAAGGGGTGTTAGGGATTATGCCCTTGGATGTGGAAATGGTTCCAGGTCAAAATGTAGCATTAGCTTTAAAAGGTTATGATAAAAGCGGTAGAAAACTAGAGATTGATGCCAATTTAATTAATTGGACTGTTTCAGGAAATATCGGTTATGTAGAAAACGAGACATTTCATGCTGAAAAAGAAGGGGAAGGACAAATAACTGCAAAATATGGAAACAATACAGCTAATCGAAAGATAGTAGTATCCACACGGTATATAAACAATATAAGATACGGTATTCATTCCAACTATACAAGAGTCGTATTCGATTTAAATATGAGAATGAATGACTTTAAATTAGTTGAAGGGGAAAATATTTTAAAAATACAAATCCCTTATGCAAATATTTGTGGTGAGTTATTACAAGAAGGGGGGATCATTGAAATAAGCAATAGTCCTGTATTATCATCTATTGAATATTTGAAAAAAGATACAATGTTTCTTGCTAATTTTCATTTGCAAGAAAGAAAAGTATTTTATGAAACGCCTGATTTTGCATCTCGGTTAGTTGTTGATATAAAGCATTAAAGTGCAGCGTGCGAATGTTTCATTTTTTCAACTGTAGACGTTGTTTATTTAATAAAGTCTAAGTGAATACAGATCATGAGTTAATGTAAAAGCTAGTTGAGGGGATTATATTCTGTTTGTTATCGTTGACTTCTATACATCCTTGTGCAATACTAATGACTATCATTATTTAGAAGAAAAGCGATGAAGAGAAGAGTAGATCAAGTGAATTCTTATACAGAAAGCTTTGGTAGCTGAAAAGAAGCAAGGAATAATTGATTGAACATGGTCTCTGAGCTGCATATCTGAGCTCTTAAGTAAGGGTATGACGAGATTTGACACTCGTTATCCATGTCATTGTATAAGAACATGTCGTCTATTGTTCCGTACTAATGGAGGCTATTCATGTGAATGATTAGTGAATAAAGGTGGTAACACGAGTATAACCTCGTCCTTTGACAATATTTATTGTCTTGGGGCGGGGTTTTTGGCATTATAAGAAAGCATAAGATTTTTTAAAAATTTGATTTGTCAAATTAAGCGAGACAACATGCTTTTATCAAAATCCTGACCGACATAATCTATGAAACACTCCATTGGTGTTTTGTATTTCAATGATTTCCTTGGTATGTTATTCCGTCGGAGTG
>NZ_JABXHF010000086.1:0-15483 GCF_013393565.1 Virgibacillus sp. | reverse complement strand
ATCGGGAAGATTTTTTCCCCATCCATGAGGTAATGGTTCATTACTTAGTACTTTACAATTTAAGTATGCTCGGTCGCTATGAAACGGAATGGTGGGGCGACCTTTTTGTCCATAAAGCTGATGTTGATTTCCCTTATATATCACATTTTTTAGAATTGGCAGCTTGGAAAACACCAGCTTTACTTATGAATGAATTATACAAGCAACGTAAAATTTAGAAACAAAATGTGTAATTACGGATAAAACCCCTTAAAGTGGATTAATTAAAATCTGGGAGACTTCTTTGAAAAACGTGTAGAAAGAAGTCTCCTTATCTTTCTACTATAGGAAAGTATAGCGTTTTTATGGTTTATAGTATAAGTAAAATGGCGGTGTTCTTCCGCCATAGAATTGGCGAAAAGACGAGTTTTTCTAAAAAGATAAGAAAGTATAAAATTTGTTGCTTTGGCATACGGACTCAACGAAATAGCCATGTCCGGCTCCAGCACCCAGCAACTAGGCGACTTCACGAAATCGCCCTACGATAAGTCATCATCGGTTCGTTCTAAATAGGGAGGCCGACTAAAGACGGGCTTGCCGGAGGGCGCCGGCATACTCCTGTTGCAGGAGCATGATTCCTAAAACTTTAGTTGATTCGTTCCAGTCGCTACGTTGCTAAACGGGTGCTTGCGCCTTTGTTCTCCCTATTAGATCTATACTGCTTTTTGTCCTCCAATCCAAGGAAGCCATTACAATAATACTTCAATAAATAAGTCAGGATAATTTTCTAAAGCAATAATTTGATTATCTTCTAACCGTACCATAGGACGAGTTGGTTTCTTTTCATCCGTAAATACAATTTCAGCTGTTTTTTGATTGGATAGCTTCACCTTCGTACCAATCGAAAACTGTGTCATCATTTGTATAAATAACTGAATAATTTCTGGATCTAACTTTGTAAACTTTTCGGTCTGCAATACTTCTATAACTTTAAACGGAGACTGCTTTTGTTTATAGTAACGTTCGCACGTCATTGCATGGTAGGTGTCACAAATAGCTATGATTCGAGCATACCGATTGATTTTCCTTTCTTTTAACCCAGAAGGGTACCCGCTACCATCAAGTCGTTCATGATGCTGTGAAATGGCTTGTTTTATGTCTGACTTTAGAATAGGCACGTTTTTAATGAATTGATAGGAATATGTTGGATGGTTTTTAATTTCATTCATTTCGGCTTCCGTTAGCATAGTCTCTTTTTCAATAATGATAGGATTTATCCTTGCCATTCCACAATCACTCAACAATCCTCCTAACCCTAATTGCAACCATTCTCCTTTAGGAAATTCAGATTTATAACCAATATACGCTGCTAATATCGCCACGGCTATATGATGATGGTAGATGTAATCTTCTTTTTTAGCATAATGATGCAATTTAAATACATACTTATTTATCTCTTCCATGTTATCTAATAATGGTATGATTAAAGCACGAACTTCTGTAATATCAATGCGCGCACTGTTCTGCCATTTAGCAAATAGTTTTTTGTATTGTTGGACAGTACGTTGATATTGCTTAGAAAAAGATGTGGTAGGATGTGTAGCCACTTTTACCGTTTCGGTTTGCACTTCTTTCTGTATGTGGCCTTCAGCCTGTTTTTCGGAAACATCGACTTTTTCAATGAGAAACTTATGTAAAACAGTAATATGTTCCTCTGTAAGCACTGTATGCTTAGGAATGATAGCACGATGTGATTTGCCTTTCACATCGCGAAGCAACACACAACCTGGTGAAAGTGCATTGGTTTCAACCCACAAGTAAATTCCCCCCTTCGCCTTTATGTAATCGATTTCAAAACGATGATTAAAAACTGCCACACCATGGTTAGTGGCTGGAGGGAGGACTCCCTCCGTTACCATCTATCCATTCATGTCTACTAGTAGATCCGTTTCATTGAAATTTATTCGTGGCTCGATTCCGCTTCGTCTTGTTCTTGCTCTTGATCTGTATTTTCCTCTTCATCTGGTTCGATTCGAGCAACTGTTGCTACTTCTTCATCTTCATGCAAACGAATTAAACGAACCCCCATTGTGTTTCTTCCTGTGACCGAAATACTTTCAACTGGAATACGAATAAGCACACCAGCTACGGTAATCAACATCAAATCTTCTTCTCCAGAAACCGCCTTAACTGCAACAACGTGACCAGTTTTTTCTGTTAGATTACAAGTGAATATACCTTTCCCACCACGGTTCGTCGTGCGGTATTCCGACTCTGGCGTTTGTTTTCCAAAACCTTTATTCGTCACGTGGAGAATATTCGCATCTTCTTGTAAGATCTCCATCGATACAACTTCATCATCTTCTCGTAAAGAAATACCTTTTACACCTGCTGCACTTCTTCCCATTGGACGAACTTGGTCTTCAGGAAAACGAATGAGATATCCATTTTTAGTCGCGATCATGATATCTTTCATTCCATCTGTCAGACGTACAGATATAAGTTCATCGTCTTCTCTAAGACCTACTGCGATTAAACCACCTTTTCGTATATTAGCAAATTGCGCTAGCGAAGTGCGCTTAGAAATACCATGCTTCGTCGTAAAGAATAAAAATTGATTTTCTATATAGTCATTAACAGTTATTACTGCATTGACCCACTCGCCTTTTTCTACTTGCAACAAATTAATAATTGGTATCCCTTTTGCAGTTCGACTAAATTCAGGGATCTCATACCCTTTCGCTCTGTATACTTTTCCTTTATTCGTAAAGAATAAAATCGTATCATGTGTCGAAGTAGAGACAAGATGCTCAACAAAATCATCCTCGTTCGTTCCCATACCTTGTATACCACGGCCACCGCGATTTTGCGTGCGATAAGTGGAAGAAGGAAGGCGTTTAATATAACCTTGGTGAGTTAACGTAATCACAATATTTTCTTCAGGGATTAAATCTTCATCCTCAAAGAAATCACTACCACCAATTACAATTTCTGTACGCCGATCATCATTAAAACGTTCTTTGATTTCAGCAAGCTCCTCACGAATGATTTCTAAAACCTTTTCTTCATCTGCAAGAATGGCTTTCAATTCTTCAATGAGCTGTTTTAATTCTTTATATTCATCTTCAATTTTTTCGCGTTCTAAGCCTGTTAAGCGTTGCAGACGCATATCTAGAATGGCTTGTGCTTGCTTTTCTGATAAATCAAAACGTTCCATTAAACCGTTACGGGCAATATCTGTCGTTTTGGAGTTACGAATTAGTGTAATCACTTCATCTAAATGGTCAAGTGCAATGCGCAATCCTTCTAAAATATGTGCCCTTGCTTCTGCTTTGCGTAATTCAAATGCTGTTCGCCGTTTTATAATTACTTTTTGATGCTCTAAATAATGCTCCAAACATTGTTTAATCGTTAACACTTTTGGACGTCCATCAACAAGTGCTAACATATTAATGCCAAATGTTGTTTGCAATGCGGTATGCTTGTACAAATTATTTAAAACAACATTCGCATTGGCATCACGTCTAAGCTCTATAACGACTCTTAAACCGTCACGATCAGATTCATCACGCAAATCCGTTATACCATCAATGCGCTTGTCTCGAACAAGCTCCGCAATTTTTTCAATCAATTTTGCTTTATTTACTTGATAAGGTAATTCAGTGGCGATAATTCTCGGCTTCCCGTTCGCTGTCTCTTCAATTGTTACTTTTGCTCGAACAGTAATGGAACCTTTTCCTGTTTCATATGCTTTTCGAATCCCGCTACGACCGAGAATTTGCCCAGCAGTTGGGAAATCAGGCCCATGAATATACTCTCCCATTAACTCATCAATCGTAATATCTGGATGCTTACTCAATGCGAGTACCGCATCGATCGTTTCTCCTAAATTATGTGGTGGAATGTTAGTCGCCATACCTACCGCAATACCAGATGCACCATTCACTAACAAATTCGGAAAACGTGCTGGAAAAACGACAGGTTCTCTTTCCGATCCATCATAGTTATCGGCATAATCAATGGTATCTTTATTAATATCTCTTAGTAATTCCATAGAAATTTTCGACATTCTTGCTTCGGTGTAACGCATGGCCGCTGCTGAATCGCCATCAACCGAACCAAAGTTCCCATGCCCATCAACAAGCATATTTCGATAACTAAAATCTTGTGCCATACGCACCATGGCTTCGTAAACAGCTGAGTCACCATGTGGGTGGTACTTACCAATTACTTCTCCTACAATACGTGCTGACTTTTTATACGCTTTATCTGCATGCATACCTAAATCATTCATTGCATATAATATTCTACGATGTACAGGTTTTAAACCGTCACGAACATCAGGCAATGCACGAGAAACAATTACACTCATAGCATAATCTAGGAATGATGTACGCATCTCTTTTCCGAGATTAATTTCCTGTACTTTTGGACGTTGTTGATCCGCCATTATCCGACTACCTCCATTTTACTCATATAACCAAGCAGTATTAAATGTATTATGTCTTTATCCGATTCATTTGGTAATTGTGTTAGAAAAACTTATCTTATCTCCAGTTTTCCATTACATTTTATATATCAAGATTTTTTACATATTGTGCATTTTCTTGGATAAAGTTACGTCTTGGTTCTACTTTATCACCCATGAGTACATCAAAAATTTGATCCGCATCGATTGCATCAGATAATTCTACCTGTAGTAATGTACGCGTATCAGGACTCATCGTCGTCTCCCAAAGCTGCGTTGCATTCATTTCTCCCAGACCTTTATATCTCTGTAATCCAGGCTTAGGCGCTTTTGGCAATTCTGCTAAGATTTGCTCCATTTCTTTATCATTGTATGCATAGTGAACAGCTTTTCCTTGCTGAATTTTATAAAGCGGCGGCTGAGCAATATATATATATCCATGCTCGATTAACGGTCGCATATATCGATAAAAGAAAGTAAGTAATAGCGTACGAATATGGGCTCCATCTACATCCGCGTCTGTCATTAGAACTATTTTATGATAACGGGCTTTGGAAATATCGAAATCTTCGCCAATGCCTGTTCCTAATGCTGTAATAATGGAACGTACTTCATTGTTCGACAAGATTTTATCTAAACGTGCTTTCTCCACGTTTAAAATCTTTCCTCTTAAAGGTAAAATAGCTTGAAAATGCCGATCTCGACCTTGCTTTGCGGAACCTCCAGCTGAGTCTCCCTCCACAATGTACAATTCACTAATGGACGCATCCTTAGAAGCACAGTCTGCTAATTTCCCAGGTAAATTAGATACTTCTAAAGCGCCTTTTCTACGTGTTAATTCTCGTGCTTTTTTAGCTGCGTCACGTGCTCTAGAAGCCATTAATCCTTTTTCTACAATAATTTTAGCTACAGTAGGGTTTTCAAATAAAAACTTAGAAAATAGTTCACTAAAAACAGAATCTGTCACTGTTCGAACTTCACTATTTCCTAATTTCGTTTTCGTTTGTCCCTCAAATTGTGGATTTGGATGTTTAACAGAAACAATTGCTGTCAAACCTTCACGGACATCTTCCCCAGATAAATTCGGATCGTTTTCTTTAAATAGATTATTCTTTCTGGCATAGTCATTAATGACGCGGGTTAGCCCTGTCTTAAAACCAGCTTCATGTGTACCACCTTCGTACGTATGAATATTATTCGCAAAGGAATATAAATTACTTGCGAACCCATCATTATACTGAAGTGCTATTTCTACAGCAATTCCTTGGTCTTCTCCTTCTGCGTAGAAAGGCTCATGCAAGACTTCTTTTGTTTGATTAATAAACTCTACATAAGAACAAATACCACCTTCATAACAGTAGCTAACAGGCTCCTTATCCGTACGTTTATCTTCAATGGTTATTGTCAAACCTTTATTTAGAAATGCCAATTCACGAAGACGCTGTACTAATGTATCAAAATTATATTCTGTCGTTTCATCGAAAATAGTGGGATCTGGCGTAAAATGAACAATGGTACCAGTAATATCTGTTTCGCCAATAACCTTTATTTCCCCTTGAGGGACACCTTTTTCAAACCGTAAGAAATGAATGTTACTGTCTCGGTGAACATAAACTTCTAAACTTGAGGAAAGGGCGTTTACGACGGAAGCACCAACACCATGAAGTCCTCCAGAAACCTTATAACCGCCACCGCCAAATTTACCGCCGGCGTGTAGTACAGTCATAATGACTTCTAACGCTGGTCTACCTGTTTTTTTCTGAATATCAACAGGTATTCCACGCCCATTATCTTTAACCGTAATGCTATTATCTTTTTCAATAAATACTTCAATGTGATCACAATAACCGGCTAAAGCTTCATCAATACTGTTGTCTACAATTTCCCATACGAGATGATGTAATCCCTTTTCACTTGTTGATCCAATGTACATTCCAGGTCGTTTTCGTACAGCTTCTAAACCTTCCAAAACTTGAATCTGGTCTGCATCATACGCCTGTTCCTTCATGACTTTATCATCCATTGACATGTTCTCACTTCCATTTCTATACTTCTTCCGATTCCAGTTCTTTTATATCATCTGAAAAATCATCAAGCTTACTAATCGTTGAAATCATACTTGCTCTTTTTTTCAGTGTAGATACAGATAAGGAGCTATAATAAATGCAATCTTTTGTTATCATGACGGATTTTGCTTCTTCCTGTGTACCTTCTAATTTTTTTTCTGTAGCAGCTGCTACCATATATTCTTCCATTATCGTTGATGATGAAATTAGATGGTAATCAATGATCGCAATAACATCATTGGAACGTATCACATGGTCATTTCCAATATGGATAAACATGACGATTCCCCCGTATTTAAGATTCTACTTTTCCATCCTTCACCCGAAAAATGGCTGCTTGGTTTAATGTTTCATGCTGAATACCATCTACACTTGTTGTGGAGACAAAGGTTTGCACCTTTCCTTGAATAGTTTCTAATAAATGGGACTGTCGGTAATCATCTAATTCGCTTAAGACGTCATCTAGCAGTAAGATCGGATATTCCCCGACTTCGTTATAAATTAATTCAATTTCCGCCAATTTAACCGCTAAAGCTGTCGTACGTTGTTGACCTTGTGAACCGTAAATTTGTACATTTTTATCATTTACATAAAATAATAAATCATCTCGATGGGGACCAATTAACGTTGTTCCCCGATCGATCTCTTTATCTTCAATTTCGCTAAATTTACGATTATATATATCTGCTATTTTTCCCTTATTAGCTTCTTCTGATACGTCTATTGTCGGGGCGTAAGCAATATGCAATGTTTCTAACTGACGGCTTATACCATAATGAATTGGACTAGCCCATTTTCTTAGCAAAGTCAAAAAAACAAACCGCCTTTCTAATAAAGTTGCGGCATGTTTAATAAGCTGATCGGTTAAAACGTACAACATCGTTCGATCTTGGGTAGATTGTCGTTGTAATTGCTTTAATACGTGATTCCGCTGTTTAAGAATCTTTTGAAACTGGCCTAGATGATAAATATAGCGCGGTTGGATTTGACCTAGTTCCATGTCCATAAACCGTCTGCGAACTTGTGGTGCACCTTTTACAAGTGTTAAATCCTCTGGAGCAAACATTACGACATTAAAGGCTCCAATGTAGTCACTTAATTTCTTTTGCTCCATGCGATTTAATTTTGCCTTTTTCCCCTTTGCGGAAATGACAATTTCAAGCGGAAAAGACTGATTTCGTTTGGTTACTCTACCTTCTATTTTAGCATACTCTTCTTCCCATTTAACTAGTTCCTTTTCCCTGGGGGTGCGGTGGGACTTCGTAAACGCTAATAGGTAAATAGCCTCCATTAAATTTGTCTTCCCTTGTGCATTTTCACCTATAATCACATTAATTGCATGATCAAAAGTCATATCTAGGCATTCATAATTGCGATAATTTTTTAATTGGAGTTGTTGTATATGCATGTTTCATCCTCTTTATTCAGGAAATAGTTCGCTAGGTTTTCACAGCTTCTTAGCTTGTAAAATTATGCAGATTCATTTTTGTGGAAGCTAAAACATTTTTGTTTGTGGCGACTATCTATGAACTACAGCAGTTGGTTTGTAAATATCTATTCTCGGTCCACTTGGAAACATCCAACTTCATCTATTTCTACCTTATCACCAGCATATAACTTTCTTCCACGACGATGTTCACGCTCGCCATTTACAAGTACACCAACATCTTGTAAATATGCTTTCACCATACCGCCAGAGTCTAAGATATTGATTAATTTTATAAACTGCCCCAATTGGATATATTCCGTTTGAATCATTATTTTTTCACACATTGTTTATCACTCATTTTCTTTTCTTATTAATACTTTTTGTAACCTTCCATTGCATGTTAGCAGTCTTTTCAATATATAACGATATAAAAGAATGACGCTCAATCTCTCATATTCCTATTTTACTAAAGATTTGCCTTTAAGGAAAGGTATCCTACTTCTTTTCTAAAATAAAGTCTCTGTAAGGCTTTAAATCTGTTTGTAAAAGCTGTTTTTAGCTTTGTTCAGGTGTAAAATAACATGTAAAGCTTTTTTAACTATAGGAAAATATAAAAGTTTAAAACTTTATAGTATAAAAAACGACAGCGTTTTTTCGCCATAAGACTTGGCGATAATTCATCATCGGTTCGTCGCCTCACCGTAATTCCTTTATCTCAGTTAATTCGTTCCAGTTGCTACGTTGCTAACCGGGCGCTTACGCCTTTGTTCTCTCTTCTAATGCAAAGGAGCCGAACAATCTGTTTATAATTGTTCGGCTTCTTATTTCATCTGTTTAATATGTGCGTACGGGTAAAATCAATTGCAGAATCGAATCATCTTCAACTGGTTGGATAATAAATGGGCGCATAGCACCTGTAAAAGCAATTTTTACTTCTTCATAATCAATTACTTTTAACGCATCAATCATATATTTTGAACTAAACGATATTTTTAAATCTTCACCTTCCATAGAGGAAATGGAAACTTCTTCAGTGACATTCCCTATTTCTGGATGATTACTGGCGATTTCTACCATATTATTATTTTTCGTTGTTAAACGAACAACATTATTTCGCTCTTCTTTAGCTAATAAAGATGCACGATCGATTGTATGTAATAAATCTTTAGTACTTACATATAAGATCGTTTTACTCGCATCAGGAATTAAACGTGATGTTTCAGGGTAATTGCCATCAAGTAGTCTAGACAAAAATTGCAAATGCTTCGTACGGAATAAAATCTGGTTATTCGTTACACTGATTTGAATTTTTTCTTCGCTATCATCCATGATTTTATTTAATTCATTCAAGCTTTTTCCTGGCACAACCACATTTGAAAATTCATTCGTCGTTTCTGTTACGGGAACGGTTCGTGAAGCTAAGCGATGACTATCTGTCGCTGAGAAAGTGAGTGTTTGATCAGCTAATCTCATATTCACTCCAGTTAAAATAGGTCTTGTTTCCATGGTTGATACCGCAAAAACAGTTTGTTTAATTAAGCTTTTTAAAAGGTCAATTGGGAGTTCAAAACTGTCATCTGTTTGTAATTTAGGTAGTTGTGGATATTCTGCTGCATCTTGTCCATTTAGATTAAATTCTGCTTTACCTGAGCGAATCGTTACTTTTAAACTTTCATCAACTTCTATTTCCACAATTTGTTCTGGAAGTTTGCGAACAATATCAGGAAAATATTTGGATTGAAGTACAATACTACCTTCTTCGATATGATCTACATGAATAATTCCCTCTTCTTCAGCTGGAATATAAGATTCGATGGATATATCAGAGTCACTTCCTGTCAATGTTATTCCATCTTTTCTTGCTTCCAACTTTATTCCCGTTAAAATAGCGACAACTGGACGAGATGAAATAGCCTTCATGACGTTTTGTACGGCCGTCATTAGTTGATCTCGCTGTATAACAAATTTCATATATTTTTCCTCCTAATGGAAGTTTCCTATATATTTATGTTTACATTTTTGTACGTTTATTTCCTGCATACATATATATATTTATTAATAAAAAATAATAGTAATAATAATAAGGCCTGTTAGTATGTGGAAAACTAGCAAACATTCAACTTGTACAAGTTATTCACATGTGGATAACTTGTACATAAGTAAGTACTGCTTATACACATTGTTAACAAGCCAAAATAAAGTAGCCATCCATTTTAGTGTTGAAAAGGGGGTTTAAGAAGATCGCTTACCCTAAAGTTTTTTTATTATAAGCATAAACACATGTTAAAGAAATAGATTTGCATCTATAATGGACATTTAGTAGCTGCTTTACATTGATTTTATTTGTTCTTTAAGCTCTTCCAATTCTTTAGCTAGCTGTGTATCTTTATCGATCAATTTGGATATTTTTTCATGCGCATGAATGACGGTTGTATGGTCTCTTCCTCCAAATTCCTCTCCAATCTTAGGCAGAGAAGAATCGGTCATTTCTCTTGATAAATACATAGCTATTTGACGAGGAAAAGCAATGGATTTTGTACGTTTTTTAGCTAAAAAATCTTCCAACCGAACATTGTATCTCTCACCAACTATTTCTTGAATACTAGCAATGGTAACTACTTTTGGTTTATTACTAGGAATAATATCCTTTAAAGCATCTGCTGCAAGGGAAGCATCGATGTCTTGATTAACCAGTGATGAGTAGGCAACGATACGAATGAGTGCCCCTTCTAATTCACGGATATTTGTATCAATTTGGTTTGCAATATAGAGCATTACTTCATTAGGAATATCAAGACCTTCTGCTTTAGCTTTTTTAGTTAGAATAGCAATTCGAGTCTCCAAATCAGGTGGAGTAATATCCGTAATCAATCCCCATTCAAACCTTGATCGAAGTCGATCCTCCAGTGTAGGAATTTCTTTTGGAGGTCTGTCACTAGAGATAATAATTTGTTTGTTGTCATCATGCAGTGCATTAAATGTATGGAAAAACTCTTCCTGTGTTGATTCCTTTCCGGCAATAAATTGTATATCATCAATTAATAAAATATCTACATTGCGATACTTATTGCGAAAATTGACGGTCTTATTATCCATAATGGCGTTAATAAATTCATTGGTAAATTTTTCTGAAGACAAATAAACGACTTTAGCTTCCGGATTATGATCTTGAACGTAATGACCGATTGCATGCATCAAATGGGTTTTCCCTAAGCCAACTCCACCGTAGATGAATAGGGGGTTATATGCTTTTGCTGGCGCTTCAGCTACAGCTAAAGAAGCAGCGTGTGCAAAACGATTACCAGCTCCGATGACAAACGTATCAAATGTGTATTTTGCGTTTAACAAAGATTTCGAGTGATCATTAAGCTCGTTTCCTTTCCCTTGATTTGATGTAGGAACAGCTTCTGCATCTTTAGTCGTACTAGGAATAATAAACTTAGTTTCTATTTCAGCTCCGGTTATTTCTGTTAAGATTTCCGAAATAAGCCTCGTATATTGATTTTCTAACCAATCTCTAGCAAATTCATTGGGGGCAGAGACGATGAGCGTATTTTTGTCTAAAGTTTCTGCTTTGGTATTTTTTAACCACGTATCGAAGCTTGGCTTACTAATTTTTTCTTCTATCTTTTCAAGCGCTGCAGTCCATATTTCTTGTATATTTTCCAATCAGGAGTTCACTCCTTTCTAATAGTAGATAGATCATTCATTAATCCGTATATAACGGTTAACCAATCAAGTTGATGACAGAGAATGAAATATTGTCATCTTTCTATGTTAGTAGCATATACATGACAGAAAAAGCCTCTCTCAATCCTATAGTCCATGTTCCATGAACAATTTTCTAGATGGAAAGGCATATGGTAATCTCCATATCGTAATTTCTTGTCTGTGGATAAATATAATTGATGAGTAAAAGGGAAAGATAGATTTATAAACGATATCCACATTGTTGTTGATAACCTTAAAAACAAGTATGTTTATAAGTATCCACACCTTATCCACAAACTGTGTATAAGTGTAGTTGCTTTTTTTTATTTTCACAGGTTAAACACAAATATAATATCAGAAAAAAGTAAGAAGTGCAATGGCTTTTCGACGCTTATCCACAAAGTCCATAGCTTGTAGACAAAATTTATCCACACCACTATATTTTGTGAATGATTTGTCGATAATTGTTGTGGATAGAGAAAAGGGGATATTTATCTGTCAACAGAGGCTGTGGATATATGAAATATTTCTGGGGAGGACTTGAAGACTAGTTTTTAGCAAAAAAAGAGAAGGCACTCTATTATAAAATGGACGCTTAGTGGGGCAAATACATTTGAAAGAGGCCTTTATCATGGAATCTAGCGTAGTGTTTTTTCGTAGCGGTTACTATCTATATTTAACTTGTTTGTTTATAGAACCCAGTAAAGTGTACATAAATAGATTGCCGGAGATGTAGAGGTTATAACTATGTCGAAAATAACTTGGCACATACGTGGATATGTAAGGGAGTTTATTAAATGAAAGTGAATCGATGGGCTTTATCTATAAAGATTTTGTAAGAAGGACAAGTTTTTCTAATAAGAACAAGTTGACAGATACCCTTATTTTTACGTATAATTACAAAGACTGTCTGATGAAGGATTAAGAAATGGTATAATTCATCCCTTAGGGAGGTGCAAGATAAATGAAAAGAACGTTTCAACCTAATAATCGTAAACGTAAAAAAGTACACGGCTTCCGTACACGGATGAGCACGAAAAATGGTCGTAAAGTAATTGCTCGTCGTCGTCGTAAGGGTAGAAAAGTCTTGTCAGCATAGACCACTGAACCATCAGTGGTCTTTTTTTCACTAGTAGGAAAGTATAAAAATTTTACCGTTTATCGTAGAACAAAGGCGCGGGGCGCACGGTTAGCAACGTAGCGAGTGGAACGAATCAACTAAAGTTTTAGGAACCATGCCCTACAACAGGGGTATGCTGACGCACTAAGGTAAGCCCGTTTTTAGTGGGCTTCCTATTTAGCACGAACCGATAGTGACTTAGCTTAGGCAATGGAGTGAAGTCGCCTCGTTGCTGGGCACTGGAGCCGGACGTGGCTATTCCGTTAAATTGGTATCCAAAAGCAACAAACAAATTTTATACTTTCTTATTTCTTTCAGAAATAACGATAGCGTTTTCTGCCATGGGCTGGTGAGCAGCTAAGTTCTTCTAAATAAAATTGTAACATTGGCGAAGATTTTCTTTACATAAAATGAATGAATCTTCCATCCGTGTATGTAGTTTTTAATGTAGTAAAGGTGATCAATTTGAAGAAAGAATATCGAATTAAGAAAAATAGTGATTTTCAATATGCCTTTAAAGCAGGGAAATCCTTTGCAAACCGTCAGCTCGTTATTTATTATGTGAAGAGAGAGGGACAGTTGCATTTCCGAATGGGGCTATCAGTTGGTAAAAAAATTGGGAATGCAGTAACAAGAAATCGTATTAAGCGATATTTGCGACAGGCTTTCTTTGAGCTAAAGGACGAAATTGCTTATCCATATGATATTGTTATCATTGCGAGACAGCCAGCAAAGCAAATGACCTTTTCGGAAATCAAAAAAAGTTTAACCCATTTGTTATATAAAGAACAATTGTTAAAAAATCAATAAATTTAATATAGAATCTTCCCTTTATTTAAGTTAAAATAACGATAGGTGACAGAAAAACTTGTCTTTTACTAGTACTATAGTATAGGAAAGTATAAAAATTTTTGGTTTATCGTATAAGAAAAATGACAGCTTTCGCTATAAGAATTGGCGATAAGTCTAGTTTTTTAATATAGAGTTAGGAGGAAATGTGTTGCGTAAAAATTTTTGGTTGCTAGTAGTGCTTATTGGTTTACTGGCAATTTTATCTGGTTGTACAGAAGTAAACGAGCCGATTACGAGTGAAAGTGAAGGAATTTGGAACCAGTACTTCGTATATCCAATTTCATGGCTTATCACTTATTTTGCAGAATTATTTAATGAGAATTATGGACTGGCAATCGTTCTCGTAACAATTATTGTTCGTTTATTACTGTTGCCATTAAATGTGAAACAATTAAAAAGCTCGAAGGCGATGCAAGATATTCAGCCAAAGATGAAAGAGCTGCAACAAAAATATAGTTCAAAAGATGCGAATACCCAGCAAAAGTTGCAACAGGAGACCATGGCTTTATTCCAAAAGCATGGTGTAAATCCACTTGCCGGTTGCTTACCGATTTTCGTTCAAATGCCAATTTTAATTGGGATGTATCATGCGATTATGCGAACAGAAACGATTAAAACACATAGCTTTTTATGGTTCCAATTAGGGGAACCAGATCCATTCTTTATTTTACCATTAATTGCTGGTGGGGCGACATTCCTACAGCAAAAGTTGATGATGGCAGGAAGTCCTGCTGCACAAAATCCGCAAATGATGGTTATGCTTTATGTTATGCCTATCATGATCGGTGTCTTTGCTATTTTCTTCCCGTCTGCTTTAGCGTTATACTGGGTAGTAGGGAATATCTTTATGGTTGCTCAAACGTTATTTATTCGTAAGCCAATGATGGCTGCAAATAATGGAGGAGACAAAAAGTGAGAGAAATAACTGCTAGTGGACAAACAGTTGAAGAAGCGGTCCAGGCAGCTTTAGAGCAGTTAAAAACAACCAGGGACCAAGTTGAAGTTGATGTCATTGATGAAGGTAAAAAGGGATTGTTCGGCGTATTTGGTACGAAACGTGCTTACGTTAAAGTCAAAATCGTTGAAAATCCAATTGAAAAAACGGAAAAATATTTGCAGCAAATATTCGAACAAATGAATGTTTCTGCAACGGTGCAGACGACTGTAGTAGACCATCATGTTACGTATGAAGTAACAGGCGATGATATTGCTTTATTGATTGGAAAAAGAGGTCAGACGTTAAATGCGCTACAATATTTGTTGCATTTGGCGATGAATAAAAATGCTTCTGAATTTTACACAGTCACATTGGATGCAGAAGGATACCGTGAACGTCGCAAAGAAACATTAGAAGCGTTGGCGAATAGAATGGCGGATAAAGCAGTTCGCTTAAATAAAAAGGTAGCTTTAGAGCCTATGCCTGCTTTTGAGAGAAAAATTATTCATAACGTACTACAGGAAAATAAGGCTATTACTACTTATTCTGACGGTAATGAACCACATCGACATATTGTTATTCAACCCTAAAGCAACGCTATAGATCCTATCTAGTTCTTCAGCTAGATAGGATTTTTTATTTTACACGTATATCCAATGCTTATGCAACTTGTGAAAAAGGGAGATGAGTTTTAGTCAGATATCCACATGTGCATAACTTTAAGAAACGAAGCACTAGCGTTGCATAAAAAGTAATGCTTCAAGTCAAGCGTTAATTTTCCATTTGAGACATAGGTAACAGAATTTTCTGATATATGTTATTTGTACACAATGAAAAAAAGACAACAGGCATGAGAGGTAGCCCTTCATCCATTTTTTGAATAGTATATACTTTTAAACGAATGGATCGTATGTTAAATCA